>JBARVM010000257.1:0-6295 GCA_049646265.1 Paracoccaceae bacterium | reverse complement strand
GGCCAAGCCCCACCCCTAAAGTGGATTATCCATCCGCACCCGCAACTTCACCCTGCCTTTGGAAAGCTGCGGCCAGATCACCGTCACCTCGGTCTTGGCCGCGCCCTGCTCCACATCGACAAAGGGCATTTCGCTACGAATTTGGCCGGTCGGGCCGGTAATCGCCCCTTCGGGCTGCACCGCCTCTACATTGCGCGCCCAGCCGCCAAAGGGCAGAACCGGCCCGGCATCCACCGTCCAGACCGTCGCCTCGGTCACCTGTTCAAACTCGAGGAGCGTCGGGTTTTCGGTAGCGGTCGTCACCCCGTTGAAACTGTTGCCCGCGAACAGAACATTCCGCATCCGCACATTGCTCAGCCCGGCAAAGGACGCATCCACCCCCTCGACCCGGTCGATCGAACCATTCACGGTGCGGAACACATTGCCCGACACATTCAGCCCCTGAATGAAGTGACCCGTGCCATAGGGCTTGATCACCAGCCAGCGGAACCAGGCGGCCATGTCGCTTGCTGTGCAGATATTGCCCTGCACCGTCAGACCGCCAAAGGAAAACTGGCTGAGGAAGTCGGGATTGGCCTCATATTCATTGGTCCATTCAACAAAACTATTGTCGATATAATTGCCGGTAATGGTGGATTTGACATTGGGCGTCGCCAGTACCACCCCGGCAAGACGCACCCCGGCCGTTTCGCTATCACCCTGAAACCAGTGGTTGCCGGTCAAAAGATTGCCGGTGCCGCCAAGGATGGCGAAATGCCGGAACTGCTGGGCGCGGTTGTTACGGATCTTGACGTCATTCGCATTGGTATTCAGCCCGATCGACACCCGATCCTGCGCGCGCACCGACCCTTCCTTTGACAGAAATTGGCAGCGGTCGATCAGCATCCCCTGGCAGCCCCGCCCGATAGAGGTGATCCCCCGGTCTGCCGGCGCTGTAATATAGCTGTCGCGCAGTTGAAAGATCAGCCCGGCAGGCGCCAACATGATGCCGCTTGCGGCCGAGTTGCACTGGATGTCCAGATCATCAAGGTTCATCTTGTCAAGCTGCGCAAAGCCCGAAAAGTCGAGCACATATTTGAAGCGGGTAAAGGTGTAGGTCTGCGTGCCCGGCGCGCCATATAGTTCCTGGCTGAGTGTCAGGGTCGAGGCACCGACATTCACGCTGGTCACATAGACCTCGCGCCCGACGCCCGTGCCCTGCACCAATGCGCCGACCGGGACGTTGGCAATATTGCTGACCGCCGTCAGCGTCGTGGGGCTGGTGGTTGAATAGGTCCCCTGCGAGGTGACAACCGTGGGGTTCCAGGCAGCCCCCGGCACCACATTGAACTGGCCGTTGCGGATCACCCGGCGCGTCGAAAAGGTGGTTTTGTTATTGACCGCCGCCTGCATGTCGATCGGTGCCGTCACCTCGATCCGCCGCCCGCCAAGATCAAGCGATTCATGATCGGTGAAGTTCAAGAGCGCTTGAAACGCCTTCTTGAAACCCAGCTCCTCATCGCCAAAGGCTGCGGCATAGGCGGGCAGGTTGAACCCTTTGGTCAGCGCCAGCCGCTTGTCCGCCGGCATCGTCACCGTCCCTTCGAAACGGACGGGCGCATCCAGCTGCACATCGGCGTTCAGAAAATAGTTGCCGCTCGAAAAGAAAACCGTGCGTCCGCTGGCCAGGGCATCGGCATCCGCCGCCTCTACCGCCGCGCTGTCATCCGCGACCCCGTCGCCGATCGCGCCATAATCGCGCACATCGACCCAGTCGAGCATAGTGCGCAGAAAGACCGAGGTGACATCTTCGATGACGATATCGTCGACGCGGACAACCCCGCCCGTCGGGCCGGTCAGGTCGATGCCGAAATGGCCAAGCGTCGCCGTTGGCCCCCAGCTCATATCGACGCCCGTCCGGTTGCCGGTGCCGATGATCGCCGTCACCGTCTCGACCCGGCCATAGGCCGTCAGCGTAACGGCGGGCCCGGTCTCCACCACCCCCACAAGGTGGGTGGAGGCATTGACCCCCGCCCAGGCCGCGATCTGCACGGTGGGCAGATTGCCACTCATCGCCTTGACCCGCGCCGTGACCCGCAAATAGCAACCCGGCAGGATCGGCGTTTCGCCCATATAGCGCAGGCTCATCACCGTGCTGTTCTTGACCATCTCCAGACAGCCGCCAAAATCCTGATCCGCAGGCACGATGGCCACATCAGGGTGACCCGCATAGGTCGGAGAGCCCGCCGTGCCATCCGTGCGCGACCAGACAGAAAGCCCCGCTTCAAATTCCGGCGGCATCAGAACCAGCCCGTCGGTGATAACCTTATTCATTCAAGTCCCCATTGCTGACCACGCATGATCCCGCACAGGGCCCCACCTTGCCCGCGCTCGGGCCGTCAGGCCGCACAGGCTGCGGCCTTTGGGGGGATTGCTCTGTCGGGAGGCAGAAGGGCGCCAGACGCCATTCGCCTCCCTAGTATGACCAAGAAATTAACCAGCCGGTGACTGCAGCGCGCGCTGCCCGCCGTGCAAGGCGCGCCGTCAGCCGATCAGCTCGCCCGCCAGCGCCCGTTCGATCAGCGCGATGGTTTCCTCCACCCCGAAAAGGGCGATAAATCCGCCAAAGCGCGGGCCCTGGCTAGCCCCCAGCAAGACCTCGTAAAGCGCCGAGAACCAGCTGCGCAAAGGCTCGAACCCATGTTCGGTGCCAACCGCAAAGACCATCGTCTGCAAGGCGTCGTCCGTCGCCGGCCCCTGCCAGTTTCTGAGCCGCTGCAGCAGGTCCTCCATCGCCCGCCGCTCGGCCTCCGTGGGCAGGCGGAATACCCGCGTCGGCGCCACGAAATCGCGGAAATAGCGCACGGCGAATTCGGCGGCCTGATCCAGCTGCGGATTGGCTTCAGGCGTCGCCGCCGGGGCATAGCGCTGAATGAACTTCCACAGGCCCGACTTGTCGGCGGCCCCGGCAACGCTGGCCAGATTGAGCAGCATCGAGAAAGGCACCACCATGTCAGAGGCAGGCGGCCTGCCATGATGCAGGTGCCAGACCGGATTGGCCAGCCGCCCCGCATCGTCCTGATCGATAAAGGCGCGCAACTGCTGATGATACTCGTCTACCGCTTTCGGGATCACATCGAAATGCATCCGCTTGGCGGTCTTGGGTTTCTGATACATGAAATAGCCAAGCGACTCCGTCGCGGCATAGGTCAGCCACTCGTCGATGGTCAGCCCGTTGCCCTTCGATTTCGAAATCTTCTGCCCGTGCTCGTCAAGGAAGAGCTCATAGGTGAAATGCTCCGGCGCCCTGACGCCAAGCGCCTCGCAGATACCGTCATAGATCGGCGTATTGGTACTGTGATCCTTGCCATACATCTCGAAATCGACGCCAAGCGCCGCCCAGCGCGCGCCGAAATCCGGCTTCCACTGCAATTTCACCTTGCCGCCGGTGACCGGCAACGTCCATTCGCGGCCATCCTCATCGTCAAAGGTGATGGTGCCCTCCTTGGCATTCACCTCCTTCATCGGCACATAAAGGACCCGGCCGGTTTCAGGATGGATCGGCAGAAAACAGGAGTAGGTCTGCTGACGCTCCTCCCGCAGGCTTGCCAGCATGATCTTCATGATCGCGTCATAGCGCTCGCAGCAGCGGAGCAATATCTCGTCGAACTGGCCAGAGCGGTAGAAGTCCGTGGCACTGATGAACTCGTACTCAAACCCGAACGTATCAAGGAACCGACGCAACATCGCGTTGTTATGATGACCAAAGCTCTCATATTCCCCGAACGGATCGGGGACCGAGGTCAGCGGCCGCTGCAGGTTTTCCTTCAGCATTTCCTGCCCCGGCACATTGTCCGGCACCTTGCGCATCCCGTCCAGATCGTCGGAAAAACAGATCAGCCGGGTCGGGATATCGCTGATCAGCTCGAACGCCCGGCGGATCATCGTGGTGCGCTGCACCTCGCCAAAGGTGCCGATATGCGGCAGACCGGACGGGCCATAACCCGTCTCGAACAGCACATAACCCTTCTCCGGCGCCTTCTTTTCATAGCGTTTCAGCACGCGCCGCGCCTCTTCAAAGGGCCAGGCTTTGGAAGTCATCGCCGCGTCGCGCAGATTGCTCATGTCATCACACTTTTTTCGAAGGTCGGCATCCGATATGCCACAAGCACGGCTACCTATTGAACAGTGCTGCCAAGGTCAATAATTTCACCGTATCATAAAAGGACCAATGCCTTGCCCCAGACCCTTCCCGCCTTCACCGCCGAAGACGCGCTTGTCGCCGTCATGGTCACCGTTTCGGTTTCCGACGAGGCTATCCGCACCTCGGAACTTGTGGCCATCGAACGTCAGGTCAATCACCTGCCGATCTTCGCGGGCTACGGTTTTGACAATGTCAGACCGGTGTCGCAAACCGTCTA
Organism: Paracoccaceae bacterium; assembly: GCA_049646265.1. GTDB lineage: Bacteria > Pseudomonadota > Alphaproteobacteria > Rhodobacterales > Rhodobacteraceae > TMP-24. Next base: position 1,895 of record JBARVM010000257.1, on the reverse strand, counting down.
CCGGCTGATGGAGGAGGAGGACGGCCTCGACACGCTCTTCGCCATGGTACGAGAGGCGCTACCCGAAAGGCTTTGGGAAACCGCCTATGCGCTTGCCTGTGACGTGGCCGCGGCGGATGGCAAGCTTGGCCAGACAGAGTTGCGGCTTCTCGAAGAGCTGCGCGAGGAGCTGACCATCGACAGGCTGCATGCCGCTGCCATCGAACGCGGCGCCCGCGCCCGCCATCTTACCCTGTGAAAGGTACCAGGAACATGCGTAGATATCTGTTGATTACCCTGTGTCTTGGCACGACGCTTTTGGCCGCCTGCGGCAAGGAGAAATGCACAAGGGAAGTTCTGGATCAAAAGGCCACCGATCTGATGATCAAGGTCCAGTCCGTCGGCAAGGAAAACCCGATGAAGATCATCCAGCTTGGCGGCAAGATTGCCGATGTGGTGGACAAGGCCAATATCGCCGAGGCTGACGATCTGGGGCCTTTCTGCGAAGCCATCGACACGCTCTCGGCAGAGTTGGACAAGGAATAGCGCCAAGCGGGCTGCGCTACGACCAGCCCGCCAGCAACTGCGCCTGCAGCCGCCGCGCCCGCTTGATCCAGGCGGACATGCCCGGCGGCGCCTCTCGTTCCCCTTCCGGGATGCGGTCGCGCCGTTCGGTGTCGCCTGCGAGAATGACAAAGGTGCGTTCCTGTCCGTCGGCGGTGATCAGATAGCCCGCAAGGCCCGAAACGAAGTTGAGCGTCCCGGTCTTGGCCATGACCTTTCGCGGCAGGCGCCCTCCGGCCAGATCGGCCTCCTTGATCCTGATTTCCTTCAGGATGGCGGGCAGCCCGGCGGCGGGGCCAAGCCGCTCCAGCGCCACAGCCAATTCTGCCGCCGATATCCGCGCCGCGCCGCCCAGCCCCGAATGATCAACGAATTTGGCGCCCCTTATGCCGGTGCGCTCTTGCAGCCAGTCGGCCATGGCCAGCGCCGACTGCGCATGCGATGTCGCCCCCACCCGGGCAGAAGCGGCCATGCCGATCGCCTCGGCAGTCATGTTGGTTGAAAATTTCAACATGTCGCGCAAGAGGCCGCGCAAAGGCTGGCTTTGATGGGTCACAAGTGCCGTGGCCGCCGGCAGGGTCGTGGCAACCTCGACCGCCGGCAGGCGAATTCCTTGCGCCGACGCCAGCGTGCGGAAAACATCGCCCGCATAAAGATCGGGCCGCCGAACCGGCAACCAGCGGCTGCCATTCTTGTTCAGCGCCTTTGCCGCAACCGTCCAGCGTTCCTCTTGCCGCGCCGTGGCATAGGTGAACACCGGCAGATCCCGCTCCACCACCTGCATCTTGGCCATGCTCACGACAGGCGCGAACCGTTCCGCCCGCGCGTCGAAGCCCAGATGCAGATTGCCCTCCACCTTCTGCCAGACGAAATTCACCCGGTTGAAATTGAGGTTGAGGCCCGAGACCGCCGGATTATAGCCAACCCAAACCGGCTGATCACCGGCGATCTGCGCAATATAGGGCAAGGCCCCCGCCCAGACCAGAAACCGCCCTTCGACAGACCGCACCCCCGCTGCGGCCAATGCCGCCGCCATATCCCCCAGATCGTCGGTCGAAAGCGTCGGATCGCCGCCTCCGGCCAGAATAAGATCGCCCGCGACACGCCCCCCGGCAACCGGCCCGGTCGCCAAAAGCCGCGTCGCAAAGCGATGATCCGGGCCAAGCCGGTCAAGCGCATAAAGGGCGGTAATCGCCTTGAGGGTAGAGGCGGGCGGCATGGGCCTGCCGGAGTTGCGCTCTGCCAGCACCTTGCCCGTCACCCGCTCGACCATCAGATAGGACACATCCCCGCCAAGCTTGGCGGCCTCGATCAGCCCTTCCGCCGCCGTTCGGGGGGCGGCGACCACAGCC
>JBARVM010000256.1:0-15700 GCA_049646265.1 Paracoccaceae bacterium | reverse complement strand
CAGATCTTTGGCCACCACCGGTTCAAACCGGCACGGCTCTTAAAGATGGTCCGTTCCAAGGCCTACCTCTTTTCCGGGGTGGAGATCCGCTGGAAATCCGCCATTGCCGATGGCGACACGCCGACCGAGGCCACCTTTCACTTCCCCGGCGGCCTTGCCGACTATCTGAACGAACAGCTTGTCGGTTGCAGCAGCTATGCCGACCGCCCATTTGCCGGCAAGGTCAGCTTTCAGGAGAAATTCGGCCTGCCGGGGCAAGTCGAATGGGCGATCAACTGGACCCCTTCGCGCGACGGTTTCATCCAGTCCTACTGTAATACCGTCCCCACGCCCGAAGGCGGCACCCACGAATCCGGCTTCTGGGCCGCGATCCTCAAGGGCGTCCGCGCCTATGGCGATCTGGTCAAGAACCGCAAGGCCGAACTGATCACGCGCGAGGATATGGCGCTGGGCGGTTGCGCACTTGTCTCCTGTTTCATCCGCGAGCCGGAATTTGTCGGCCAGACCAAGGACCGGCTTGCCACGACCGAGGCTGCGCGCCTTGTCGAAGGGGCAGTGCGCGACCATTTCGACAATTGGCTGGCCTCCGACACCAAATCCGCCGGGGCCATCCTCGACTTTCTGGTGCTGCGCGCCGAGGAACGGTTGCGCCGCCGGCAGGAAAAGGAAACCCAGCGCAAATCGGCGACGAAAAAGCTGCGCCTGCCCGGCAAGCTGGTCGATTGCACCGCCTCCAACCGCGAAGGGACAGAGCTTTTCATCGTCGAAGGCGACAGCGCCGGTGGCTCCGCCAAGATGGCACGCGACCGCAAGACGCAGGCCCTTCTGCCGCTCCGTGGCAAGATCCTCAACGTCCTTGGCGCGGCCTCTGCCAAACTCAGCAGCAATCAGGAGATTTCCGACCTGACGCAGGCGCTGGGCTGCGGGGTTGGCAGCCGCTTCAATATCGACGATCTGCGCTATGACAAGATCATCATCATGACCGACGCCGATGTCGACGGCGCCCATATCGCCTCTCTCCTGATGACCTTCTTCTTCACCCAGATGCGGCCGATGATTGACAAGGGGCACCTCTATCTCGCCTGCCCGCCCCTCTACCGGCTGACCCAGGGCGCGCGCCGCCTGTACGTCGCCGATGACGCCGAAAAAGAGCGGATGCTGGCCAAGGGCCTTGGCGGCAAGGGCAAGATCGACGTCCAACGCTTCAAGGGTCTGGGGGAGATGGACGCCAAGGACCTGAAAGACACCACCATGAACCCCGAGACACGCAAGCTGATCCGTGTCAGCATCGACGACGAAGTGCCGGGAGAGACCGGCGACCTCGTGGAGCGGCTGATGGGCAAGAAACCGGAGCTACGGTTCCAGTTTATCAGCGAGAACGCACGGTTCGTGGAGGAGTTGGATGTTTAAGGGCAAAACACTCGTAGAACTTGCGGCTTCGGCATTGGGTAATCGTGAAGGAGAACGACTCACCGGACGTAAACTTGCTGAAACGATAGTTGAAGAAAATCCAGATTGGGTTGAGTCAAAACGCAAGAAGAGTAAAAACCAGTCCATTAAAGATGGCGGTATATCTGAAATGATACTGCAAGTGCAGGCAGAGATTGGTTCCAATAAATATTCTATCGAAAAACATCCAAACCTCAGAATGACAGAGGATCGGCCGCGCCGTTACTACTATACGTCATTGACGGAAGAACAAGAGGTTGAGGCAGTCGAGGGTGAAGCAGTCGGCGTTGAACCAAAGGAGTTCAAAGAACACGATTTGTACCCCCGATTATCTGAATATCTTGCTACTGAACACGGCGTCTATTCGAAGAGAATAAATGAGCTGCGTTCATCGAATCGTCACGGACCTCGCGGCAACCAATGGCTGCACCCCGACCTTATTGGCTTCGAAGCAATGGGGCGCCGCTGGTCTGATACTATAAGGCAACTTGTCAGCGCTAGATCGGACCCAGAAACGCGACTATGGTCATTTGAGGTAAAGAAGTTAATTAATAGATCGAATGCACGAGAAGTATTTTTTCAGGCACTCAGTAATTCTGCGTGGGCAAATTTGGGATACCTTGTGGCTGCCGAAATTTCAGGTTCTGGGACACTTGATGAACTAAGAATGCTTTCGGCGCAGCATGGAATAGGTGTTATCCTACTCTCCGTGCACGAAGAGACAGAAACAACAATATTAGTTCAAGCACAACCAAAGTCTGCCATCGATTGGTCGGCTGCAGATCGGCTTTGCGTGGAAAACGTGGACGCAGCAGAGGTGTTTAGGCAAGTCAGGGTCTACCACCAATCGGGCGAGATAAATATTCAATTCTGGGACAGCAACGTGCCGGGCTAGCGAGCCGTAGAATGCGCATTCATGCGCACCTATCCCCGCCGTCCACACTCGACGCCGCCGCCCCTGCCCTAACATCATCCCCCACCCCGCCCGACCTGTCCCGCGACAAGCCAAGGCGCTGCGTCACCGACCGCGCCGGTCACCTGTTCTTTCGGCGTATGCGCGGCGCTCCGTGGGGCGGTTAGCCACCGGGCCGTCAGGTCCCCTTCGCCTCCCATCCAGACATCAGGTTCGCGCCCGGCCCGGGGGGTGGGTGCATCGCGCCCGCCCTGGGGGGCGGGTCGGGCGCGAACCGGATCGCGGGCGATCCGGTGGCGGGTCAGGCCGATCAGGGCAGGGTTTGCCGCATCGCCCGGCCCGGCGCAAAGGGTCGAATTCCGCCTGCGCCCTCCGATCCCCCTTGCGGCGGGCGAAACCGGCGTTAGATTCCCCCTGCAGGCTGGCCCTCTCGCCGCCTGTTGCCCTTCGGGTTCATCGCCCTGACCTTTTGTCAGGCTCCCCTGCCCCCCTCGGCACCGATCCCCCCGGCATGGGCCGGGTGGTCATCTCGTGAAAGGGAAAGCCATGTCCAAGGAAAAGAATCGCGGCAACAAGGAAGCCAAGAAACCGAAGAAGGAAAAGCCCAAGGTGCTAGCCACCGCCAATTCCGGCTCGGCCCGCGCCGATACGGTGATCGGCGGCAAGAAGATCAAGTAACGCGGGCGCTTGGGCTTTGCTGGTGATCGGCTGGTGCCACGGCGGCTTGCCTTGCGGCGGGCCGGGCCGTTAGTCTGACCTCTTGAGGCACACACAGAGAGGTGGCGGATGGGTCTGATTACCAGCAACCAGTTCCCCCTGATGTTTCTGTGTTTTCTGCTCGGATCCGCCGGGGCTGTGCTGATCTGGCGGCGGCCCCGGACCAGCCGCGCCTGGAAGGCGGCCGATGTGGTCTGGATCGGGCTTGGCGGCTTTGGCGCGCTTGTTGCCGTGGCTGCGGGCATTTACAAGACCGACAGTTTCCGGATCGAGCGGCAAATAGATCTGGCCTATGCGGTCAGCCGCGCCTTTGACCGCGATGCGGCGCGGTTTCGGCTGCGTTATTGTGATGGGCCGGGGCCGGTGGCCGGGCCGCTTCTGCTGCTCTGCGAAAAGGTGGAGTTTCTGTCCGCCTCCTCCGCGATCAATCAAGAACTGCCGCTGTTCTTAGGCGTGACAGCGGCAGCCACCCCCCTGCAGGGACTGCATTTTCTGCCCGGCGCGGCAGGGGAAGCGAAGATGAGCGATGCGGCGATGTTGGATATGGCCGATGCGTTCGATGCCGAGGCGCTCGTGGCCTTTACCCCGCGCGACGCGGCCACCGACGCGGCCTCGGCAGAGTTGCGGCAAGATGCCGACGGGGTTGGCGTAGCGGCGGATTTCCAAGTCTTGACAGGAACTTACGGCGAGTTGATTGACGAGGTTCGCAAGCTGAAGGAAGAGTGGGAAGTGCTGCGCGCCAACGAGGTCATTCTGGCCATTCAGGTGCTGGCCCTTTGCCTTGTGGCCTTTGCCGCCCCCTTTCGGCTCGGCAAGTCCATCAAGGATCTGGGCTGAGCCCGGCTGCGCAACGCCAGCTCAACCGCGCCAGGTGACCTTGCCGCCCGCCACGGTCAGGGCGATATGCATCCCGTCGATCTTGTCGGGGGCCACCGCCTCTATATCGTCGGAGAGAACGACGATATCGGCGGCCATGCCCGGCCGCAGCGTGCCGGTCAGCCCTTCCCAATGCGCGGCTCGGGCGCCGCCTGCCGTATAGGCGTGCAGCACCTCCATCAGCGTCAGACGTTCATCTGCGGCACCCTCATAGGGCTTGCGGGTCAGCGCCGCCTGAATGCTGCGCAGGACCGAAACATCGGTGACCGGCCAGTCAGAGGCAAAGGCAACCGGGGCGCCCTTTGCCTGCAGGCTCCGGCAAAGATAGGCGTCGGCCCAACGGGCCTTGGGGACATTGCGGGTCAGCGTCGGATCGACCGGGAAATCCATGGCGCCCGGCGCATGCGAGGGCTGGACCGAGGCGGTGATCCCAAGCGCGCCAAGGCGGGGAATATCGGCGCGGTCGATCAGTTCGATATGTTCGATCCGATGGCGGCTGTCACGCGGCCCGTTGGCCTTTGCGGCGGCCTCATAACCGTCGATCGTGGTCCGCACGGCCCCGTCGCCAATCGCATGCACAGCGATCTGCAGGCCGCGGCGGTCAATCTCTGTGGCGATCTCGTTGAAACGGGGGCCGGGGAAAAGCGGTTCGGACCGGTGACCGGGCTGGCCCGGGTAATCATTGAGCATGAAGGCGGTCTGGCTGTCGATGACCCCATCCATGAACATCTTCACAAAGCCCGATGACAGCCATTCATCGTTGAAATCACGGGTCATTTCATCGGCGCGGTCCAGTTCGGCCAGGTCCATATGCGGCTTGAAATGGAAGGGTACCTTGACCCGTGCGGTCAGCCGCCCCTCGCGCCGCAAACCGTCGAGCAGTTCCAGCGTGTAGCGGTTGCCATCCATATTCACCATCGAGGTGATGCCGTGGCGCGCGCAATGGGCCAGGCCGGCGGCGGTCTTGTCGCGGTCTATCGCCTGCTCTGCCTCTGTCGGCCAGGGCGAGGGTTCGCCCCCCGTCGCGATACCAAGGTTAAGCCGCGCCTCGCCGCCAAGGGCGACCACGGCCGAAAAGGCCTCGAACTCGCGCAACTCGCCAGTGGCCAGACCATCGGGGCCCATGACAACCTCGTGTCCCGCCGGGGTCTTGGCGCCGTGCAGGATGCCTGCGGCGGTCAGGGCGGCAGTATTCGCCCAGACCGTGTGATGGTCGGCCGCCGTGATGGCGATGGGCCGGTCTGCAATGATCGCGTCAAGGTCGTGGCGTGTCATCGGGTGATCCAGCATCGCATAGCCCCCGCCCTGCGCCATCAAGAGTGGCCGGTCAGGGTGGCGGTCGGCGAAATCGTGAAAGGCGCGGGCCAGGGCATCGGCGCCTGCCTCACCAGTCAGTTGCAGATGCGCCAGCTCCATCCCGCCCAGCACCAGATGCAGATGGCTTTCGACGAAACCGGGCAAGAGCGTGGCGCCCTTGCAATCGAAGATCTCGGTGGTAGGGCCTGCCAACGCCTCTATCTCTGCGCGGCTGCCAAGGGCGGCGATCCGGTCGCCTGCCAAAGCCACGGCAGCGGCGGTCGGCGCGGCAGGGTCCATTGTCAGGATCTTGGCATTGGTAAGGATCATGGACGGCGTCATTATTTCATCCCTGCATTGCGTCGTGGTGAAATCATTTGATCAGATTTTCAGAAACCCCCGCCACAATCAAGTCACCGATAGCCGCCCGCCAGCCTATTTCAGCTTTGCCAAAAGCGCAGGCGTCGGCCAGGCATCGGCGGGCAGACCAAGGCGCATCTGTTCCTTTTGCACCGCATCCCGCGTCAGGGCGCCGAGAATACCGTCGATCTTGCCCACATCATGACCACGACGGGCCAGACGTTCTTGCAGCAATTTCAACTCGTTGCCGCTCAACCCCTGTTCCGGCGCGCCGAAATCGACCACCGGCGCACCGTCAAGCCGGGTGGCGAAATAGGCGGCGGTGGTCACATAGACGAAGCTCTTGTTCCATTCGAAATAGACGCGGAAATTCGGATAGGCCAAAAAGGCCGGTCCCTTACGCCCCATCGGCAACAGCAGGGCCGCGTTGAGATTGCCCGGCAATTTCCCCGTGCGCGCCGCAACACCCATGGCCTGCCATTGCGAGGCTGGCAGGCTCTGGTTCAGCCCCGAAAGCGACCAGTCGAGATCCTTTGGCACTGTCACCTCCTGCAGCCACGGCTCCCCCGGGCGCCAGCCGAGCGAGGAGAGCATCTTGGCCCCCGACATCAAGGCATCGGGTGAAGACCCTTTGAGGTCGATCTTTCCGTCGCCATCCCCATCGACACCGTTGCGCAGAATATCGGCGGGCAGCATCTGCACCTGACCGATTTCACCGGCCCATGCGCCGATGGTCCGCGCCGGGTCGAAATTACCCTGTTCGTAAAGCGTTAATGCGGCGAAGACTTGGGGGCGGAACAGCTCTGGCCGACGGCAATCATGTGCCAGCGTGACAAGGGCGTTCAGCGTGTTGAAATCGCCCTGCACCTGACCAAAGTCAGTCTCCAGCCCCCAAAAGGCCAGAAGGACGCCGGGGGAGATACCATAGCTTGCCTCTATCCGGGCAAAGGTCTTGGCGTATTTCTTGGCGCGGGCCTGACCATTCTCCATCCGGTTTCGCGAGATGAGGGACTGGGAAAAGGCGGCGAAATCCTTTTGAAAGACGCCCTGCGCGCGGTCGGCCTTTAGCACGCTCTTGGTCTGACTGACCCCGGCAAAGAACCGGTCCACCGTCGCCGCCTCATGACCTGCGGCACGCGCCTCCGACTTCAGCTCTTTGACAAAGGCGGCGAAATCGCCGCCGCAACTGGCGGCGTTGGCGCCACTGGCAATGGAAAGGCCGAGGGAGGCCGCAAGGATCAAACGAAACATGGTCATCTTTCACTGTCTGGCTGCCGGAACACGGCTGCAGCAACCCTAACTTTCCCCCGCCAAGGGTCAATAGGCCGCCGGTTCCGGGCCGCGATTGGCGCTGACTTTCCGCCAAGGGCCGCGTTCCAAAACCGCCTAATCGGGCCGGCTTTGGTCTCGCAGACCGCGATATTGTTTGCAATTTGGCAACGGTTCGGCCGGGATTTCGATAAAATCACCCAAAGGAAACATAATTGAATGTTATTCTTGCTTGTTACAGAGAGCGGTTCAGACTTTGATAACTCTATTGCTAAGTATCTATTAGAAGGGGGGGACATGTCGGATTTTTTATCTCGAGAAGTCCGCGCGGAAATGGAAGCGGCGCGCAAGAAGAGCATGAAGAAACGCACCCAGATGCGGGTGGTCGCGGGCGAGGAAACTTACGCGGTCTTGCGGGTCTTGCCGGACGGTTTCACACTTGATGCGGATGAGGTCGATAATTTGCGCGGCATCGTCGATGTCTACGACGGGGCGCGCCACCGCTGGCAATGTCTGATCGTCGCCTCCGACGTCTCGGAGGGGGAGCTGATCTGCACCCTCAAATGGCACACATTGGTCAGCGACAAGCCGGCACTCGATTATGTGCGTGAAGACAACGCGCCCATTGCCTATCTGAACTGAGCCGCGCCGCCTACCTATTGCAGGTCGGCAAAGGCATGGCGCAACCGTTCACCGGCCTCGGCAATCTGCGCGCGCGGCATGGCCAGATTGAAACGCAGGAAGCTCTCGCCCCCTGAACCAAAGGTTTCGCCCGCGCTTGCGGCGATTTCCGCCACCTTGCCGACCCGTGCCACCATCTCTGCCTGCGCCATCCCGGTGCCGGAAAAATCCACCCACGCCAGATAAGTTGCCTGCAAGGGCATAGAGGCGACGCCGGGAATAGAGGCGATCGCCGCATCGAATATCTGGCGGTTGCCATCAAGGTAATTGACCAACGCATCCACCCAGGCCGCGCCTTCCGCACTATAGGCGGCGGTTGCCATATGCATGCCGAAACTGTTCGGCGAAATGCCCATGGCCATCATCCTTTTGGCAAATTTCGCCCGAAGGTCCGGATCGGCGATGATCACATTGCCGGTAAGGCCGCCCGCGAGGTTGAAGGTTTTAGTGGTGGCGGTCATCATCACCAGACGGTCCTGAATGTCCGGCGCGGCAATCGCCATGGGGACATGTTTGTGCCCGGCAAACACCAGATCATGGTGGATTTCATCCGACACGAGGATCAGGTCGTGGCGCTTGCAGAAATCGGCCACCTTGCGCAGTTCCGCAGCGCTCCACACTCGCCCGCCGGGGTTATGGGGCGAACAAAGGATCATCATCCGTTCGCGGCCGGTCATCTGCGCGTCCCAAGCGTCAAAGTCGAACTGATATAGGCCATCCTCCACCTTCAAGTGGCATTCCACCACATCGCGCCCCGCTGCCTTTATGGTGCGGGCAAAGGCGTGGTAAACCGGTGTGGTCAGTATGATGCCATCGCCCGGCCGGGTGAAACTGTCGATGCACATGCCGGTGCCGTTCACCAGCCCGTGGGTGGAAAAGATCCATGACGGATCGACCGTCCAGCCGTGACGGTTCGCCATCCACCAGCAGATCGCGGCGCGGTAGGCGCGGTCATCGCCGAAATAACCGTAGACCCCGTGGGCTGTCATCGCCTCTAACGCTTGCTGGACGGCAGGCGGCGGGGCGAAATCCATATCGGCCACCCACATGGCCAGTCCCCTGTCGGGGCTGACGCCATAGTTCGCTTCCATCATATCCCATTTGGAGCAATGGGTGCCGACGCGGTTTATCGGTGTGTCAAAGGTCATTGGCTTCTCGGCGGTTAAAGGTATCGGATGGGGCGGTGCGAATGCGCCTACTCCTGACATCAGAATGACGCTGATTCAACAGTCTCCACCCGATTTTCCACGAACTTCGGGAAAGTTCCTCGCCAGACATTTCCTCCGTTCCATACCATTGCGAAAAGGCGCGCCTTCGCCTAAATCCCTCGCATGAGCTTGCGAACCATTCTTCTGCACCCAGACCCACGGCTGAAAAAGCCCTGTGAACCCGTCGTCGCGATCACCGACGAGATTGTCACGGCTGCCGCCGACATGCTGGAAACCATGTATGCCGCCCCCGGCGTCGGGCTTGCTGGGCCGCAGGTCGGGCTGATGAAGCGGATCTTCGTCATGGATTGCGTCAAGGATGCCGAGGCAGAGCCGCGCCCGATGGTGCTTTTGAACCCCGAGGTGACCTGGAGTTCGGAAGAGACCCGCGTTTACGAGGAAGGTTGCCTTTCCATCCCCGAACAATATGCCGATGTTGAGCGGCCAAGCCGGGTGCGGGTCCGCTGGCTTGGGCTTGACGGCAAGATGCAGGAAGAAGAGTTTGCCGATCTTTGGGCCACCTGCGCGCAGCACGAGATTGACCATCTCGATGGCAAGCTGTTCATCGATTACCTGTCGCCCCTGAAACGTCAGCTGATAACCCGCAAGATGGGCAAGTTGAAACGCGATCTGGCGCGGGGTTAGGCCCGTGGCGGTACGCGGCTTTGTCCCCTATCCCGACAAGCGCTTGCGCACGGCGGCAGAGCCGGTAACCGGGATCACCGAAAGCATCCGCATGATCTGGGACGAGATGGTGGAAACGATGGAGGCTATGCCGGGCGTCGGCCTTGCCGCGCCGCAGATCGGCATCATGCTGCGTCTTGCGGTTGTCGATGCCTCTGACAAGCGGGGGCAGGCGGTGCGCATGGCCAATCCAGAGGTGCTGCATGCCTCCGTCAAGCTGCGCAAACATGAAGAGGCCAGCCCAAACCTGCCCGGCGTCTCGGCTTTTATCGAACGGCCGCGCGCGGTGACGGTGCGGTTTCTCAACGAGGATGGGGCGGAGGAGGAGCGGGATTTCGTCGGGCTCTGGGCCACGTCGGTCCAGCATCAGATCGACCATCTGAATGGCCGCTTCTATCTCGATCATTTGTCGCCTTTGCGCCGGAAAATGCTGCTGGCCAAGGCGCAAAAGCTGGGGCGAATATCGTGAAAGTGATATTCATGGGCACCCCGGATTTTGCAGTTCCGGCGCTGAGGGCGCTGGCGGAGGCGCATGAAATCGTCGCCGTCTACAGCCAGCCGCCCCGCCCCGCCGGGCGCGGCAAGAAGGACCGGCCCAGCGCCGTCCATCTGGCGGCAGAGGCACTGGGCCTGCCGGTCCGCCACCCGGTCAATTTTCGCGATCCGGCCGATCTTGCCGCCTTTGCCACGCTTGGCGCCGATGTCGCGGTTGTGGTGGCCTACGGGTTGATCCTGCCTGTGCCGCTTCTGGCCGCGCCGCGTTGGGGTTGCCTGAATATCCATGCCTCGCTTCTGCCGCGCTGGCGCGGGGCGGCACCCATTCACCGGGCGATCATGGCCGGCGACGCCGAGACCGGGGTAGGCATCATGCAGATGGAGGCGGGGCTGGATACCGGCCCGGTTCTGGCCGAAGCGCGCACCATCATCGGGGCGGAGGAGACGACAGCCGATCTCTCCTCCCGGCTGGCGGCGATGGGGGCCGATCTTGTCCTAGCCGTGCTGGCAGATCTGCCCGCCCGGTCACCTGCCCCGCAACCGGCAAAGGGCGTGACCTATGCCGCCAAGATCGACAAGGCAGAGGCCCGGATCGACTGGGCAGAACCCGCCGCCACCATCGACCGCAAGGTGCGGGGCCTGTCGCCCTTTCCCGGCGCCTGGTGCCTGATGGGGGAAGAACGGCTGAAGCTGCTGCGCACCCGGCTGGCCGATGGCACGGGCACGCCCGGGCAAGTTCTTTCCGGTCTGACCATTGCCTGTGGCACTGGCGCGATCGAGATTCTTGAAGCCCAGCGCGAAGGCAAGCGCCCCATGGCAGCAGAGGAGCTGTTGCGCGGCTCGAACCTGCCCGAACGGCTTTCCTGAGACTGACCTTCACATTTGCCCCCGCTGCCCCCATCTTGGCAGGAAGGGAGGATCTGACATGCCGATCATCATGCTGATTATTGTCGGGGCCGCCGCGGGTCTTGTCGCGACGCGGTTGATGCGGGTAGAGGCGGATCTGATCACCACCGTGGTCATCGGCATCGCCGGCGCGCTGGTTGGCGGCATGATCCTGCGCGGCATCCTGATGCTTGGCGGCATGGCCTGGGGCTTTGTCGGGGCGACCCTTGGCGCGATGGCGCTGATCTGGCTTTGGAACCTTTATGTCCGCAAGGGGCGCTGACCGCCCGGTTCAGGGTTTGTAAGGCGCCATCCCGGCCCGCGCCAACGCATCGGCACGTTCATTTTCAGGATGGCCCGCATGGCCCTTGATCCATTGCCAGGTAACCTGATGGCGGGCGCTCGCTTCCTCCAGCCGCTGCCACAGATCAACATTCTTGACCGGCTTTCTGTCGGCGGTCTTCCAGCCATTGCGTTTCCAGCCATGGATCCACTGGGTCACGCCGTTCTTGACATAGGCGCTGTCGGTCACAAGCGTGACCTCGGTGGCGCGGCTCAATGCCTCCAGCGCCGAGATCGCGGCCATCAATTCCATCCGGTTGTTGGTCGTCTCCGGCGCGCCACCGCTCAGCTCGCGTTCCTTGACCAGCCGCGCGCCCTCGCGCGCCTGCATCAGCACGCCCCATCCCCCCGGCCCCGGATTGCCCGAACAGGCGCCATCGGTATAGGCAAACAATTCTGGCATAGGCGACCCTTTTCGGACGAAGCTTTGGCGAACGGCCGACGGGCCGCCTGCCTCAGATGCGACGGTCCGCCGTCAGATGCAACGGAAAAACCTTGGCTGGGTTCAAAAGCCATGCCGGATCAAACACATCCTTGACGCGCATCTGTGCCTCCAGATCGACGGGGGTGAACTGCACCTCCATCAGGTCGCGTTTTTCGACACCCACCCCATGCTCGCCGGTCAGGCAGCCGCCCACCTCCACGCAAAGCCGCAAAATCGCCGCGCCAAAGGCTTCGCACGTCTCCAGATCGCCGGGCTTGTTGGCATCATAAAGGATCAAGGGATGCATATTGCCATCCCCGGCGTGAAAGACATTGGCCACGGCAAGACCGTAGCTCTGGCTCATCTCGCCGATGCGGCGCAGCACCTCTGGCAGGGCCGAAACGGGGATGGTGCCGTCAAGGCACATATAATCATTGATCTGGCCCATGGCGCCAAAGGCCGATTTGCGGCCAAGCCAGATGGCAGCACTTTCCGCCGCCGAACGGCTTTCGCGCAGCGCTACGGGATTGTGGCGCGCAGCAATGGCAGAGATGAGCGCCAGGCTCGCGTCTATCTCCGCGTCGCTGCCTTCGACCTCGATGATCAACAAGGCCTCGCAATCGGGATAGCCCGCGCCGACGAAATCCTCGCAGGCGCGGATACAGGGCCGGTCCATGAATTCGATTGCCACCGGCAGGATACCGGCGCGGATGATATCGGCAACACAGGCCCCGGCAACGGCACTGTCGTCAAAGCCGATAAGAATCGGCCGGGCGCCTTCGGGCCGGGGCAGGATGCGCAGGGTCGCCTCTGTCACAACGCCAAGCTGACCTTCGGACCCGCAGACAAGCCCCATAAGGTCAAGGCCGCCCGCATCACACCATGGCCCGCCCAGGTCGACCACGGTGCCGTCCATCTGCACCAGCCGCAGCCCCAGAAGATTGTTGGTCGTCACCCCGTATTTCAGGCAATGCGCCCCACCGGAATTCATCGCGATATTGCCGCCGATGGCGCAGGCAAGCTGGCTCGACGGGTCCGGCGCATAGAAAAACCCCGCCGGTTCCACGGCGCTACTGACCGACAGGTTGGTGCGCCCGGCCCCGACACGGACGCAGCGGTTTTGTATGTCCACCTCCAGAATGTCGTTCAGCCGGGAAAGACCCAACACCACACCATCCGCCGTGGGCATCGCCCCCCCGGCCAACGAGGTGCCGGACCCGCGCGGCACCACGGGCACGCGATTACGATGCAAAAAGGCAAGCGCGCGGGCAACTTCGTCGGTGCTGCGGGGCAGGATCACCGCCAAGGGCGGGCAGCGATAGGCCGACAACGCGTCACATTCATAGGCGCGAAGACCAACGGTATCGCTGATCACCGCGTCGGCTGGCAAAAGTGACAAGAGCCCCCCGATGATAAGCTGCTTGTCGGTCAGGATCCGTTGGTCTGCCACCGGCATATCCATGATGGCGCCACCCCCCCGCTTCTAGGTTTTGACGGGAATAGTCTGGGGCCAGTCAGGGGGAATGGCAAGCGGCGCGCGCGGGGCGCGCGGGCGGGCCCGGCCTATGCCGTTCGGCGGCGCCCTTCCCAAAGCCATGCAGCAAGCGACAGGCCCAGCGCCGCCGCCAACCACGCCCATGGCGGCAAGAGCGGCGTCAGGCGCAGATCCACCGTCCGATAGGCGCCGCGCGGGGTAATACCTATCCATCCCCGGCCGATGGCCGGCCGGCCCGTCCGCACCGCCCGTACCGTGGGGGCGCCGTCCTCTGCCCATTGCACACCGCCATTGGTTGCGGCGGCAACCCCGGCCAGACGTTCCGCATCCGGCACGGCATTGGCAAATTCACGCGGTTGCGCGGCACCAAGGGCAAAGACCCGTTCCAGATCGCCGTCGCGCAGCCGGTAAAGGCCGGGCTTCGCCCCTGTCACCCGTCCTTGAAAAAGGCCCGGCTGTTCCTCTTCCATCGTCAGGGGGGTCACGCTGCCGTCCGGGCCGGTCACCTCGACCGTTGGGCGATCCTCTTTCAGACTACGCCGGGTCACGAGCATCTCGTCCCCTTCGGCGGTGGCGAATAGCGCCTCCTCCTCCAGCTCCGGTTCTTTCATCAGCCAATGGGCCAGACGCCGCAAAAGTTCCTGCTGTGGGCCGCCGCCATCGTAACCGCGCGCCCAAAGCCAGGCCTGATCGGAGGCCAGCAGCGCTGTGCGCCCCTGCCCCTCGTGGCTGAGGGTCAAAAGCGGCGTGTCCCTCGGCCCGTTCATCACCACGTCGCCCCGGGGGTTTTCCAGCTCTACAAACCGTTCCCATTTGCCCCAAGGCGCGCCATCCTCGCGCGCGACCTGCGGCGCCAGATCGGCAAGCCCTTCGGTCACCGGATGCCGGTTTCCAAGCTCCGACAGGGCGGGCACAAAGGGTTGGTTGATCACCCTTGTTGTCGGGCGTGCGGGCAAGACCTCTCCCAACCCCGAAAAATAGAGACTTTCGGCGGTAGCAAACTCCGGCCCCGCCGCCACCAGAAGCGCGCCGCCCGCCTCCACATAATCACGGATATTGTCGAGATAGCGGGCAGGCATGATGCCGCGCATCGGATAGCGGTCAAAGATGATCAGATCGAATTCATTGATCTTTTCGACAAAAAGCTCGCGGGTTGGAAAGGCGATCAGGGCCAGTTCGTCCACCGGCACGCCATCTTCCTTTTCCGGCGGCCTGAGGATGGTGAAATGCACCAGATCGACCGAGGCGTCGGATTTCAGCAGATTGCGCCATGTACGTTCGCCCGCATAGGGTTCGCCCGACACGAGCAGCACCCGCAACCGGTCGCGCACCCCGTTGACTGAAACGACAGCCATATTGTTCTGATCGGTCAACTCGCCCGGCGTCGGGGCCAGAATGAACTGCACGATATTCTGGCCGGCATGGTCGAGCGTCAGCGGCAATTCCAGCTCGGCGTTCGTCGGCACGATATGGGTGACAAGCGGGCCGCCATCTATCGACAGGCCCACCTCGACCGACTGGCCCTGCAGCGCTTTTGGCATGGCGCCCTGATCGTCGATGCGCAGGCCAATCACCGTCTGCTCGCCGATAATGCCAAAGGTCGGGGCGGTCGTGATGGTCAGGGCCCGGTCCCAATCCTGCCGCTGGCCGGTGACGATTACATTCAGCGGCGCAGGCAGGGCCAGTTCCGCCCCGGCAGCCGGGTCATGGATCTGGCCGTCGGTGATGGCAATCGCCCCGGCAATGCGTGCCGCCGGTTCGTCGGCAAGCGCGCGGCTCAGGGCGTCGACCACCAAAGTGCCCTGCCCGTCCGGCCCGTCACCCAGCGTCACTTCCCGCACTTCGGTATTGGGCAGGGCGGCGATCCGCTCCTTCAGCCGCTCGGCCATTGCCGCCGTCGCATCGGCCCGCCCGCCCAGCTTGTTAGAGGCGGTTTCGTCGCGCAAAAGCAGAACGATGTCACTCAGCGCCTCGCGTTCCTCATGTCGCATCGAGGGACCGGTCAGGGCCGCCAGAATGACCAAGGCCGCAATCGCCCGTGGCAGGGTGCCGCGCAACCGGGCCAGTGCGCCCAGAAGGATCAGCACAAACGCCAACCCCGCCAGCACCGCCAGCAGCGGCCATGGCAAGAGCGGCGCCAACATCAGATCGCCCCAGACAAGGCTTGTGGCGGCCACTTCCATCATTGGCCCAGCCTTTCCAACAGTGCGGGCACATGCACCTGATCGGATTTGTAGTTGCCGGTCAGCACATACATGATCAGGTTGACGCCAAAGCGGTAGGCCATCTCGCGCTGCCGCTCCCCGGCGGCACCGCGCCCGACCCGGTAAAGCGGGCGCTTGTCGGCATCCATCGCCCAGGCCGAAGCCCAGTCATTGCCACCGATCACCACCGGTGTCACCCCATCGTTCAGATGGCGAAAGGGCATGCCCTCGTCGGCAGCCTCGGCCGCGCTTGTCACGGCCTCCACCCAGACGGGGGCCTGTTCGAAACGGCCGGGGAAGTCGGACAATAGGTAAAAGCTGCGGGTCAGCACATGGTCATAGGGGATGGGGTCAAGTGGCGGAATATCCAGCGCAGCGGCCAGTTCCCGCAGCCGCTGCCCC
>JBARVM010000255.1:0-5630 GCA_049646265.1 Paracoccaceae bacterium | reverse complement strand
ATGTGATGCAGTTCGAAAAGGCCAAGGCGCGGTTTCGCGCCTCGGGGGCGGCAAAGCTGCTGGCGGGGCCGATGGGACTTTTGGCTAGGATCAAGGCGCCGGAACCGGTTCCAAGCGATCTGCCGGGACAGAAAGGTTAGATTTGTGCGTGAACAGGGGATGATGCGGGCGGTTGAAATCACCAGGCCCGGCGGGCCGGAGGTTTTGGCCCTTTGTGACCGGCCCATACCAGTGCCGGCAGCCGGGCAGATCCTGATCGAGGTGGCCTGGGCCGGGGTCAACCGCCCCGACGCCCTGCAACGCGCCGGGGCCTATGCGCCGCCGCCGGATGCCTCGCCCCTGCCGGGGCTCGAAGCCTCAGGCCGCGTCGCGGCGCTGGGGGAGGGTGTGACGGAATGGGCGGTGGGTGACGAGGTGTGCGCGCTCTTGCCGGGTGGCGGCTATGCCGAATATGTGGTGACGCCGGCCCGACATGCCCTGCCCATCCCGGCGGGTATGTCCCTGCGCGAGGCTGCCTGCCTGCCCGAAACCTTCTTCACCGTCTGGTCCAATGTTTTTGACCGTGGCGCGCTGCAGCCGGGCGAGTGTTTTCTGGTTCATGGCGGCACCTCCGGCATCGGCACCACCGCGATCCAGCTTGCCAAGGCCTTTGGTGCGCGGGTCTTTACCACCGCCGGTTCCGACGCAAAATGCGCCGTGGCGCGTGATCTGGGCGCGGTACGGGCAATCAATTACCGGACCGAGGATTTTGTCGCGATCCTGCGGGCCGAAGGTGGCGCGAACCTGATCCTGGATATGGTTGGCGGCGATTATTTACCACGCAATATCAAGGCTTTGTCCGATGATGGGCGGTTGGTACAGATCGCCTTTCTCGCAGGCCCCAAGGTAGAGTTGAACTTCGCTCAGGTGATGCTGCGGCGGCTGACCATTACCGGTTCGACGCTGCGCCCGCAAAGCGATCAGGCCAAGGCGCGCATCGCCGCCGCCCTGCGCGAAAAGGTCTGGCCGCTATTGGCCAAGGGGCAAGTGGCCCCGGTGATGGATTCAGAGTTTCCGCTGGCCGAGGCCGCCGCGGCCCATACTCGGATCGAGGATGGCGACCATATTGGCAAGATCGTCCTGAAAGTTCGGGCGCCTTAACGCACCGCTGGCAGTATCGCGTCGGTCATCCGACAGTCGCGCGCCGCATCCTGCCCGCAGGGGCGAAATTCCAGCGCCTTTGTCAGGCAGATGCGCGCCTCTTGAATATGGCCCTGATCGCAGGTGATGGTGATCATGCTGGGCGTCAGCCCGGTGTTGACCTCCAGAAAGGCCGCCTCGACCACTGAGACGGGCAGACGCAGATCGCGGTTCAGCGCGGTCAGAACCGGGGGCAGCGTAATGGTGCCGTAAGCCCGGCGCGCCAGATCAAAATAGTCCGCCGCCGACAGGCCACTGCAGCGGCCATGTTTCTTCCACTCGTGCCATGCCAGCCCCGCAGAACCCATGATATCGGCCATGGCGGCGGTTTGCGCACGGCTTGGCGCGGCAAAACGGCTGTAACAGTCGCTTGGCCAACCGAATTCATACTGCGGCCAGAGACCGTGCAGGGTAAAGCTGAAATCATGGCGGCTGTCGCACTGATCGTCCTGCCGCGCATCACCGGTCAGGGCGCACCAGCTCGGCGACCAGCCAAGCGACAGGATGTAATAGTCAAATTCCCCCGCCCTGTCGCCACCCGCCTTCTCGCTCCCGGCCCTTGCAGAGGGTACAAGTGCCGGCCCGTAAACCGCAACCATCCCCAGGGCAAGCGCGCCCGCCAGACAGGGCCAGATGATCTTTTGGCGCATTTTCTCTTTCCATGATCGGTCGAGGCGACTATATACCGCCTGAACTTCCCCGAAAACGAGGAAAGGCGACCGAAGGGTCGCAGCCGTTTCCCGGCACGGGAAAGATTTGTCCGACCTCCTTCGCGGGGGATATCAACAGGAGTGATCCGATGACAAAACCTTTGATGGCCAAAGCCACCGCAGTCTGGCTGGTGGACAATACCACGCTCAGCTTCAAGCAGATCGCGGATTTCTGTGGCATGCATGAGCTGGAAGTGCAGGGCATCGCCGATGGCGATGTGGCCCAGGGAGTAAAGGGGTCCGACCCGGTTGCGACGGGCCAGCTGGACGCAGCCGAGATCGAGGCGGGGCAGAAAAATCCGCTGCACAAGCTGAAGCTGAAATTCAATGCCGCCGCCGTGGGCGAGGAAAAGCGCCGCGGGCCGCGCTACACGCCGCTTTCCAAACGTCAGGACCGGCCTGCGGCGATCCTCTGGCTGGTCAAGTTCCATCCTGAACTGGCCGACGCACAGATCGGCAAGCTGGTCGGCACCACCAAGCCGACTATAGCCGCGATTCGCGAACGTACCCACTGGAACATCGGCAATATCACCCCGATCGACCCGGTTGCCCTTGGCCTGTGCCGCCAGTCCGAACTAGACGCAGCCGTGCAGAAAGCCGCCAAGAAAAAGGCCGCTGACGGTGTTGTCATGTCGGACGAGGAACGGCGCAAGCTGGTCTCGACCGAACAGTCACTCGGCATGCCGTCGGAATCGCGCCAAGCCGCCGATCTCAGCGCCTTTACCACGCCAAGCCGCGATGAAGAGGAAAAGGCCCCGCAGGACTTCTCCAACGCCGATGCCTTCTTCAACCTGCCCGACGCAGAGGACGAGGACGAGGACGACGACACGCCGCTGCGCAGCCGCTGATCGCAGCGGCCCCGGCGCGGCCTTTTTTCGTTACGGATGGCGCAGGCGCAGGCTTGCGCCATTTTCGTCTAAGAATGCAAGCGCGGCCGGGTCAGAAATTTTTGCGGGCGCGCAGTGCGGCCTGAATTGTACCGTCGTCGAGGTAATCAAGCTCCCCCCCGATCGGGACGCCTTGGGCAAGCGAGGTCACGGCAACGCCGCTGCCCGACAGCGCGTCAGCGATGTAATGGGCTGTCGTCTGCCCCTCCACCGTGGCATTGAGGGCGAGGATCACCTCGCTGACCCCTTCATCGGTGATGCGGGCCAGAAGTCTGGGAATGTTCAACTCCTCCGGGCCGATGGCATCAAGGGCGGAAAGCGTGCCCCCCAGAACGTGGTAACGGCCGCGAAAGGCCTGTCCCCGCTCCATCGCCCAAAGGTCCGCCACATCCTCCACCACGCAGATCTCGCCGGTCGCGCGGCGCGGGTCCTGACAGATCGGGCAGATATCAGCCGTGCCGATATTGCCGCAACTGCCGCATTCGCGCGCGCTTGTCGCGACTAAGGCAAGAGAAGCTGCAAGGGGCGCCATCAGCACCCCGCGCTTTTTCAGCATAAAGAGCACCGCGCGACGCGCCGAACGGGGCCCTAGCCCCGGCAGCCGCGCCAACATCTCTATAAGCGCCTCTATCTCGCGGGTGGCGTCGTCGGACACATCCTTGCCTTTCAGAAGGGCAGTTTCATATCGGCCGGCAGACCCATGGAGGCGGTCAGCTTGCTCATTTCCTCTTGCGAACGCCGCTGGGCCTTTTGTTGGGCATCCTTGATCGCGGCAAGGATCAGATCCTCCACCACTTCCTTGTCATCGGCATTGAAGATCGACGGGTCGATCGACAGGGCCTTGAGATCGCCCTTGGCTGAGCAGGTCGCCGTCACAAGACCCGCGCCGCTTTCGCCGACCACATTCACCCGCGCCAGATCCGCGGTGAGGTCGGCCATCTTCTGCTGCATTTCCTGCGCGGTCTTCATCATCTTGGCCATATCGCCAAGCCCGCCTAGACCGCCCAAACCTTTTAGCATCTCTCTCTCCTCAGTTGTCGTCGAAAGGGTCCCATTCCTCTTCCACCTCGGGCAGCGCACCTTGTGCTGCAGCTGCCTGAACATCGTCGGCGGTGCGGACCTCCTTGATCCGCGCCTTTGGGAAGGCCGCGAAAATGGCCTCGACGATCGGGTTGGTTCTGGCCTGCGCCTTTGCCGCCAGAAAATCCGCATTCCGCGTCTCTGCGATCGTTGGCGCGCCGCCGTCCGAGACGACCGAAACGCCCCAGCGCACGCCCGTCCAGCTTTGCAGTCGGTTTGCCAGTGTCGCCGCCAGATCGCGCGGCGCATCGGCGGTCGGTTCAAACTCGATCCGGCCGGGGGCGTAATGGACAAGGCGGATGTGATTTTCCACCTCCATCAACAGTTTTACATCCCGGTTGAAGCGGATCAGCTCCATCACCGCGGGAAAGCTTGCATAGCGGGCGAGGGCCACTTCTGGGTCGCGGGCCAGCGCTGTCGCCGTGCCATTCCCCACCGGCGCGGTGGTCTGGGTGGTGGACGGGGTGGCGGATTGGGCGGCGCGCGGGGCGGTGGCCTGCGGCGCTGCCTGCATGACACTGCCGCTGGCTGTCGGGGTGCCACCCGCCGGTACAGGTGCGGACGGGGTAGCGGCGCCGTTCGCATCGGTCAGCCGCCGCATGAGCTGTTCGGGGTCCGGCAGGTCGGCGACATGGGTCAGGCGGATCAGCGCCATTTCCGCCGCCATCATCGCATTGGGGGCCTGGCCCACCTCCTCCAGCGATTTCAAGAGCATCTGCCACATGCGGGTCAGCACGCGCATCGGCACATCCGCCGCCATTTGCAGGCCACGGGTCTTTTCGTCGGGCGGCACGGTCGGATCTTCGGCGGCAGAGGGGGTGATCTTGATGATCGACACCCAATGGGTGACCTCGCTCAGGTCCCTCAGCACCGCCATCGGGTCGGCGCCATCGGCATACTGGGCGGAAAGTTCGGCAAGAGCGGCCGCGGCCTGCCCCTTCAACACCATGTCGAATAGGTCAAGCACCCGGCCACGGTCGGCCAGCCCCAGCATGGCGCGCACCTGTTCGGCGCCGGTTTCGCCCGCGCCGTGGCTGATCGCCTGATCAAGAAGCGAGGTCGCATCGCGTGCCGATCCTTCGGCAGCACGGGTGATCAGCGCCAAGGCCTCGTCACTGATAGAGGCACCCTCGGCCCCAGCGATCTTCTGCAAAAGGGCGATCATCACCTCCGGCTCTATCCGGCGCAGATCGAACCGCTGGCAGCGGGAGAGGACAGTGACGGGGACCTTGCGGATCTCTGTCGTGGCGAAGATGAATTTCACATGGGCGGGCGGCTCTTCCAGCGTCTTCAGAAGCGCGTTGAAGGCGTTCGTCGACAGCATGTGCACTTCGTCGATGATATAGACCTTGTAGCGCGCCGAAGCCGCACGATAATGCACGGAATCAATGATTTCGCGGATATCGCCGACGCCGGTGCGGCTGGCCGCGTCCATCTCCATCACATCGACATGGCGGCCTTCCATGATCGCCCGGCAATGTTCGCACTGCCCGCAAGGCTCGGTCGTCGGCCCGCCTTGCCCGTCCGGCCCGACGCAGTTCAGCCCCTTGGCAATGATCCGCGCTGTGGTGGTTTTGCCAGTGCCGCGAATGCCCGTCATGATGAAGGCCTGTGCGATCCGGTCGGCTGAAAAGGCGTTTTTCAGCGTGCGCACCATCGCCTCTTGCCCGACAAGATCGGCAAAGGTTTCGGGCCGGTATTTGCGGGCCAGAACCTGATAGGCGGGGGTGGGCGTTTCGGTCATCTGCGCTTGGTCACTTTCGGGGTGGGTCCG
>JBARVM010000254.1:0-5753 GCA_049646265.1 Paracoccaceae bacterium | reverse complement strand
GCCTATGGCTATGACCCCGAAGTGCAGGCCGAAACCCGGCGCATCTTTGATGAAACCGATGTTTTCATCCTGACCTTTGGCCTGTCGGAAGTCTGGTATGACGAACCGACCGGCAATGTCTTTTGGCGCACCATTCCCAAGGATGCCTATGACCCGGCGCGCCACAAGTTCCGCGTCTCGACCGTCGAGGAAAACCGCGACAATCTGCGCGCCATCTACCGGCTGATCCGCAAACACCGCCCTGACGCCAAGATCATCTTTACCCTTTCACCCATTCCGCTGATCGCCACCTTCCGCGATGTTGCCTGCCTGACGGCGAATTCCGTGTCAAAGTCAGTGCTGCGGGTGGCGATCGACGAGGTGGTACGCGAGTTTCGTGATGAGGGTGTCTTGCATTACTGGCCCTCGTTCGAGCTGGTCACCGATGTGTTCGGCCTGCCCTACAAGGACGACAGGCGTCACCCGCATGGCGCGGTCCTCGACTATATCATGACGCTTTTTGAACATGCCTGGTGCGAGGAAGGCAGCCTGAAGAAACCCTCGCTGCTTTTGGCGTGGGCACAGGCGCTCGCCGTGTCGGACAAGCTACCTCATGAGATCGCTCAGGCGATTTTGCTCCGCCGTCCGCGGCGGTTGCGGCTGATCGCCGAGCAGAGCGCGCTGCATCTAGACCCGGCAATGGACAAGGCGCTGCGGACTCTGTGTGAGGGGGTGCGCGACGCCTGGGCAGAGGCGCAGGCAGAGGCGGCTGCCATGGCCAGTGACGGCGAGGATGAGGCGATGTCCCTGGACGACCATCTGGCGGAAGACGAGGACACCCCAGTAGATCAGGCAGGCTGACAAACCGGCGGTGCCACACCATTTGCCTCTGACGGTAACGGAAGGGGATGGTGGGTGATGAGAGGCTCGAACTCCCGACATCTTCGGTGTAAACGAAGCGCTCTACCAACTGAGCTAATCACCCGCTGGGCGGCGTCATAACCCAAGAAATCAGTCCGGGCAAGAGCTTGCGCCAACCTCTGGCGCAGATTTCGTATCGGCCGGCGGCCGGGATCCGGCCATCATGAAACGGGTGGGAATGGTGGGTGATAAGGGATTTGAACCCCTGACATCTTCGATGTGAACGAAGCGCTCTACCACTGAGCTAATCACCCGCTGGCCGGGTCTTTAGCCCTGATCGACCGGTTTCGCAAGAGGGCTGGTGCCCGCGCTGATGGCATGTTTGCGGCGCAGTTTGATGGTCAGCTGGCTGGCCGTATCATTGGAGCTGCTCCGCGCCACCCGAGCCCGCCCCAAGGGGGGCAGCGCCAGCCCCTCACCCGCCGACAGGGCCGCGCCAATGGTGGCAAGCGCGGCCTGAATGACAGGGCGGACCTCGTTCTTGCGCTGACCGGTTTCTTTTGAGACCTGTTCGACCAGTGCCCGCAGGGTCAGGGTCAACGCAGGTGCCGCCGCATCGCCCGCCGCCTCCGCCGCGTTGGCGGGTTTTTTCGGGGGCGGGCTTTTTGCAGTCTTAGCCATTGATCTTATCCTTGCCGGTTTCACGTTTCACCACAGCGTCGCAGTGACCGGCAGGCTGGTCAAGAAGGGCGGCGCCTGGCGGCACCGCCCCCCAATCTCAATGCGCGGTCGTCGCCGACGGGTCGGGTTTTTCCGCGGCGGCCTTAGCAGAGATCAACTCTTCCGCCGCCTCGTCCCACTCGACCGGCTCGGGCTTGCGCACCAGCGCATGGGCCAGAACCTCGCGCACATGCGAAACGGGAATGATGTCGAGCCCCGCCTTCACATTGTCCGGTATCTCCGCAAGATCCTTGGCATTTTCTTGCGGGATCAGAACCGTCTTGATACCGCCGCGAAGCGCTGCCAACAGCTTTTCCTTCAAGCCGCCGATTGCCAGCGCATTGCCGCGCAGGGTCACCTCGCCGGTCATGGCGATATCCTTGCGCACCGGAATACCGGTCAGAACCGAGACGATAGAGGTCACCATCGCCAGACCCGCCGATGGCCCGTCCTTGGGTGTCGCACCTTCGG
Organism: Paracoccaceae bacterium; assembly: GCA_049646265.1. Lineage (GTDB taxonomy): Bacteria > Pseudomonadota > Alphaproteobacteria > Rhodobacterales > Rhodobacteraceae > TMP-24. The sequence continues at coordinate 3,722 of JBARVM010000254.1, read as the reverse complement.
GCACATGGACGTGAATGTCGATCTTCTCGAATTTCGGCGGTTTGACACCGATTTCGGGGCTGATGGAGCGGACATAGCTTGCCGCCGCCTCGATAGAGTCCTTCATCACATCGCCAAGCTTGCCGGTGGTCTTCATCCGGCCCTTGCCGGGCAGTTTCAACGCCTCGATCTGCAAAAGATCGCCGCCCACAGAGGTCCAGGCGAGCCCCGTCACCACGCCCACCTGATCTTCCAGCTCTGCCAGACCATAGCGGAACCGCTTCACGCCCAGAAAATCCTCGAGCTGATCAGTGGTTATATCAACCTTGGTCACATCCTTGCGCACGATCCGCGTCAGCGTCTTGCGCGCCAGTTTGGAGATTTCGCGCTCCAGATTCCGCACGCCGGCCTCGCGGGTATAGGTGCGGATCATCTCTTTCAACGCCGCGTCGCTCAGGCTGAATTCATGCTTTTTCAGCCCGTGGTTCTTGATCTGCTTGGGGATCAGGTGCTGACGCGCAATCTCGCTCTTTTCATCCTCTGTATAGCCCGCAAGGGGGATGATCTCCATCCGATCCAGAAGCGGGCCGGGCATGTTATAGCTGTTGGCCGTGGTAAGGAACATGACGTTCGACAGGTCATATTCCACTTCCAGATAGTGGTCGACAAAGGTGGCGTTCTGTTCGGGGTCAAGCACCTCGAGCATGGCACTGGCCGGATCGCCGCGGAAATCCTGCCCCATCTTGTCTATTTCATCCAGCAGGATCAAGGGGTTGGTCGTCTTTGCCTTTTTCAGTGCCTGAATGATCTTGCCGGGCATGGAGCCGATATAGGTCCGCCGGTGCCCGCGAATCTCACTTTCGTCGCGCACGCCGCCAAGGCTGATGCGGATGAATTCGCGCCCCGTCGCCTTGGCGACCGATTTGCCAAGCGAGGTTTTGCCAACGCCGGGCGGGCCGACGAGGCAGAGGATCGGCCCCTTCATCTTCTGGCTACGCTGTTGCACGGCCAGATACTCGACAATCCGTTCCTTGACCTTTTCCAGCCCGTAATGATCGTTGTCGAGCACTGTCTGAGCGGCGCGCAGGTCTTTCTTGACCCGCGATTTCAGGCCCCATGGCAGGCTGAGCAGCCAGTCGAGGTAATTGCGCACCACTGTCGCTTCGGCCGACATCGGCGACATGGATTTCAGCTTTTTCAACTCCGCATCGGCCTTGTCGCGGGCTTCTTTGGAGAATTTGGTCTTGGCGATCTTTTCGGCCAGTTCGTTGAGCTCGTTCTGGCCATCCTCGCCATCGCCCAGCTCCTTCTGAATGGCTTTCATCTGCTCATTCAGGTAATATTCGCGCTGGGTCTTTTCCATCTGGGTCTTGACGCGGCTCTTGATCTTCTTTTCGACCTGCAGGACCGACATTTCGCCCTGCATCAGGCCGTAAACCTTCTCCAACCGCTCTGCCACGTCGAGCGTTTCCAGAAGTTCCTGTTTCTGGCCGACATCCACGCCGAGATGGCCCGAAACCAGATCGGCAAGCTTGTCGGCCTGACGGGTTTCGCCGATGGCCGACAGCGCCTCTTCGGGGACGTTCTTCTTGACCTTGGCATATTTTTCGAACTCATCGCCGACCGAGCGCAAAAGCGCCTCTACCACATCGGGATCGCCGGCGGTTTCTACCAGTTCCTCGATCGCGGCCTCGAAATAATTCGCATTTTCGACAAAGCGGCTGATGCGCACCCTTGTCCGACCCTCGACCAGCACCTTGACCGTGCCATCGGGCAGTTTCAGCAGCTGCAAGACATTCGCCAATACGCCGGTCCGGTAGATACCGTCGGCCTCGGGGTCATCGACCGTGGGGTCAATTTGCGAGGAGAGGAGGATCTGCCGATCCTCGCGCATGACCTCTTCCAGCGCGCGGACGGATTTTTCCCGGCCGACGAACAGCGGCACGATCATGTGGGGAAAAACCACGATATCGCGCAGGGGCAGGACCGGAAAGAGTTGAGCGTCAGACATTCGATTTCCCTTCTGGCAAGAAAGCATCGGCCCCGACGATCGGCAACACTCTGCTTTCCCCAATTCATCAGCCGTATCTAGGAACGCCGGGGGCGTGGTTCAACAGCCTAATTCTTGTTCGTGGCAACAATAAAGCGATAGCGGCAAGGCGCAAGCAGCCTTTGTCACGAATTTCGAAGCGTTGCATCTGGCGGGCGCAACCTTTCGCAGCTCTGCCGGCCCGGTCCGGCTCTTGCCCCAGACCAGGTCAGTGCAGACAGGAAACTTAGATCCAGCAGACCGGTGACCGGCGTGGTGCCCGGCCTCAAGCCTGCGTCATTATTCGGCTGCGACCCGGATCGGCTGCACCGGCATGGTCAGGGCCGCATAACGCCTGCCGTCTTCCTTGCCGACATAGGGCTCGCTCATACAGCTGACAGGCCAGCCAAGCTGCCGCATCGCCCGGACAAGCAGGACCGGCGCAATGGCGATCAACTCGCTGGCACCGTGATGCTGGGCAATGTCGGACACGCCCTGCATGACCAACGACAGGACGCGGCCACGGTCGGCATGATTGTCCACGGTGCTTGCAGTGATCAGGCGCGTACATTCCCAGACCATCGGCGTCACGATGGCCTTGGACATGAGTTGCTGCGGAATCCCCGGCAATTTTCCTGCCACCGCGTCGCGCATCATGTAGGTATGTTCACCCCAACGTGCGGTTGTGGGCAGAGCGCGGGCGCCGCCGACGACCTCCCCCCCCTGCATGACCAGGGAATAATAGGCCTGCGGGTTGTCATATTGGTCCATTTCCACCTGATCGTCGTGGGGAATGTCCCAGTTCAATGTGTCAACAAAATACTCTTTCCTCAACTTTAGGTAGTCGTAAAAGGCCGCCCCGTGGCGGTGCATGTCCGAAAGATTGAAGATGATGTTGTGCATGATTGCCCCTCCTATTCAGGCAGAGCAATTAGAGCACTTTTAGAAACGCTTTGTAGCCCAAAAGGAGATTAAATGAGTGTTTTTTCTACCTTGGGTTGTTGCATTGATTTGCGTACCATCAAATTAGGCCGTAGCCATCGGCAATTGACACGGCCTGGCTGCCGGTCTTGGCGCCGAGCTTGAGGCGCGCGTTCTTCAGCCGCTGCTTTACTGCGCCTTCCGTGACCCCCAATTGCGCCGCTATTTCCTTGACCAGATGGCCGGCCTTGACCATCCGCAAGGCCTCCAGCTCTGCCTTGGTGAGGTTTGTCGGCGGCGCCATGGCAACATGCAGCCATTCCAGCTTCTGCCCCAGAAGCACGATCTCACTATCCGAGAATTCCCGATCATGACGCGCAAAACTGCCAAAGGATCTCTGCCCCTTGGGGCCGGGATCATCAAATCCGATCGCCACCCCATAGCGCAGACCAAATTGCGCCGCCTCGCGCAGAATACCGCGCGGGTCAGGCAGATCGATCGCGCTCCATCGGGTGGAGCCGTTGTTGCGGTAGACCCAATGCATCACCGGGTCAAAGACCATATAGCTGGCCTTGGTATAGCGTTCGACCCATGCGGCAGGCATGGCGTTATGCTCTGCCAGCGGGAATGCAAAACCGACCCGAAGCGCAAGGTAGTAGCCGGCTGGCGCCAGCGCGGCAAAGGCAGTTCCATAGGCCTCTTTCGCCACCGGTTCTGCTTTCGTGAATTCTTGTGTCAAAGCTTTTGCATTCTGCAAGATTTTGGTCCAACTGTTCTATGTGCATTTGTAACC
>JBARVM010000253.1:0-4874 GCA_049646265.1 Paracoccaceae bacterium | reverse complement strand
TCGATGCCGCGCGCGCCCCTGACCGTCTCGGGGCGCTTTTCGGCAAGGGGGTAGTCTGCAAGCCCGCGTTTTTCCGTCATCAGACTGCTCCGCCCTTGGGGTGATGAAAGACAAGCTCCACTTCCTCTGGTGCGGCACCGCTGCGCACCAGTTCCGTCTCGATCGCATAGATCAGTGCGGTCCGCGCATGATAACGCGCGCCCATTGCCTCGCCGCGGGTGGAAACCATGATCGGCTCTGGCCGCTCGCCAAGGGCATAGGCCGCGGCATTGGCGGCAAGGCCCGCGTAATGATCAAGCGTCGTGATCGGCGCGTTGGAAAATAGTTCCAGATTATTGTGGGGGAGCCGGTCGGCGGAATGGATCACCGCTGTGCCCTTTGCCTGAATGCCGATACCGATGCCCGACCCCGAAAGTTTGGCCGCCGAGAGGCCCAGAAAGGAGGTATCGGCGGTGTGATGCATGCGTACGAACCGAGCCTTCAGCCCGCGCGCCTCGATCGCGTCCACCATCCTTTGTGCGATGTCGGACAGATGATGACCTGCCGTCGTGCGAAAGAGCTGAAGGCCAAAGGCGGGGCTCAGCCCAATTACAACCTCGTCCGGTGCCGTGCCCTGCCGCGCCTCGGCGCCGCCATGATAGGTGATCCGCGCCGCTTCTGCCTTTTCATGCCGCGCCTCTTCGCGCAGGACTGTCCCCTGATCCAGCGTGTCGCGTATCTCGACGATTTCGCGGCGCCGCTCGGCTGAAACCCGATAACCGGTGCCCGGCCCCTGATAGTCGTTCGGATCGTTGATCGCCGACAGGACGCGGCCATTGCGGATCACGGCGGATGTCTGCAGATAATCGCCGGACAGGCGCAGCTTGACCACCGACAGAAGGTTTTCCGCCTCTGCCTCGAACCCGCTGGCGTGAAGCGCGCGGATCACGTCAATCACGGTGATACCGCGATCCATGATCTTCTTGCTGATTTCGGCGACCGCGCCGGGGCTGTAGCTGCGGGTTTCGGCCGACCCCGATGCAGCGATGACGCTTGCCTTCATATCCGCGCTGGGGCTGCCAAGATCCAAGGCATTGAACACTGCCGACAATGCCTCCACCGCCCGGGTGCGCACATCCAGGGCAGTGCCTTCGTCAATCGGGGTCAGGCCGCCGTCCGCCTCGAAATCGCGCTGCAGGACCAGATAATCCTCCAGCTCCTCTCCGTTGAAAAGCGACGGGTTAAAGGAATTGTCATAGGCAAGGACAGAGCCGAAGCCAGAACAGATCAGGTCAGAACCGGCGATCAGATAGGGCAGGATCTTGGCGCCGACCCTGATTTCGGATTCCGTCGGGCGCGCGTCATTACCGCTGGCGCATTCCAGATCCAGCCAGACGGCGATCAGGTTTTCGGCCATCAGTTCGCGCATGCCGCCGGGGACCGTGGCGGTGACGGGCGCGCCGTCTATCCCGCCATTCTGGGTGCCCTGAACCCCCATGCCCCGTTGCAGGCAGAGGCAGCGCGCCTCGAGGTACAGCATGGATTTCGTCTCGTGAAAGCCCATCAGAAGTTCGGAACCAGCACCCGAGGTACAGCGCATCTTGATCCCGCGAGAGGCATAGGCAGCCGCAAGAAACGCCTTTGACCAGGGCGTGTCATCGCCATCGGCAAAGCTGCGTTCCGTGCCATAAACAGACACTGTTTCGGCGTAAGAGGTGAAACCCGCCATGGCGATCTTCAACTCCTCCGCCTCTTCCGAGGAACATTGAAACAAGGTGCCCCAGCGCCCGACAGCGGCCCCCACCGCACAGGCGAGGGCGTTTGACCAGGCATTGCGCGACACGCGCATCGTGGTCTCGATCTCGTCAAAGCCAAGGGCAACGGCAATGGCTGCATCCGCCGACATCTGCAACGGATCGTCCTTGGCATTGGTCACATGCGCCTGATTGCCCGGTGTCTTGCGGGCCCGCATCTTGGCATAGGCAAAGGCGATTTCCAGCGCGTTCAATCGCGAGACGACATCGGCCAGCTTGGCCGGGGTCAGGCCGCGCGCCAGCCGCACCAGATCGGCACGCGGCACATTCATGTCGACCAGCATCCGCGCCAGCCGATCAGACGGGATCGCCATCGCCTCTGGCATGATCTTGGGGTCCAGATGATAGCGGGCGATAAAGGCGTCGATAATGTCAAAATCGCTCGCCGCCACGCCATCCATGCTGACGATCCTGCCACCCTTGATTTCCGCACCGGGTTTGGGGTCGCTCGGGCTGGTAAAGGCGGCAAAGCCGTTCGCCGGATCCTCGCTGGCGAACCGGTCAAGCCGCAGCGGCCGGTTATCCCAGTCAGAAAACCGTTTCCATCGGTTGGGTCGCTGCGGGTCGGCCATTATCTGATCCTTTCCGGCGCATCCCCCAAGGGGCGCCTATCCCGTGCGGGCGAGGTAATCCTTGGCCAGTTCAGCGGTAACGCGGGCAAAATGCGGTGCCATCTGCTGTGGTTCCGGCGCGTCGATATGGCTGCCGATCCAGGCCAGAAGCGCCATGCGGCGCAGCATGACGAACGTGTCGATTTCGCGCACATCCTCCTCTGGCAAGGCGCGCACCCGGCGGTAGCCATCCACCCAGGACGCCTTCAACGCCGCTACCTGCGGATGATCCTCCATAAAGCTGATGCCGGTTGCGAAATCATAGAGAAACCAGCCAAAGCCGCAGTCGTCAAAGTCGATCAGCCGCGTCGTGCCGCCATCGATTAAAAGATTGGCCAGCCGCATGTCGGCATGGATCAACCCGTAGCGCGCCGGACCCTTGCCGAAAGCTGTCAATCGCTTGGTGATGCGCTTTTCGCACTCTTCCAGCACAGCGCGGATCTCGCTGGTCACATTCGGCCCGTCGCGCCAATCGCCCCACGTGGCCTTGGGGCCGACAACCGTATCGAGATCCCAGGTAAGTCGCTCGAAATTGTCCGGCCGTTTCCAGCCCATGGAATGGATATGGGTGCGCGCGGCGATCGAGCCCAATTCCCGAAAAGGTTCGACAAGATCATGGTCGGGGTCCGGCTGTTCCCCTTCCACGAAGTGAAACAACACCATGTAGCGCGGCGCCGTCAGACTTGCGATGCGGCCTGTCTGGATCGCATCGCCGTTCTTGCCAAGGTAGTAGCCCGGCGTCACCACATCGCCCTTGGCGCCCATGTCGCTGGCCCACATCAGCTCGCACTCGATGGCGCGGTGACTGTGGTAATTTTCCCGGTGAATGCGCAGGATCGCCCGGAAACCCCCCGGCGCTTCGACCAGATAGGTGGCGTTTTCCGACACGTTTATCAGCCGCGCCTTTGCCCCTTCTGGCAAGTCCCAAAGCGACAGGGACTGGTTGGCAAGCACTTCGAGATGGCGCAAAAGTTCGTCCAGCGGCATGTCGTCATGGCTCATGGTTCTGTGGCCTCCCCCGGGGGTCAGATTTCGCCCAGTGAATCAAGCGATTCCGGGATGATCTGGCCGCCGTCTACGACGATTTGCTGGCCGGTGATATAGGCCGCCTCGTCCGAGGCAAAGAAAAGCGCGGCATTGCCGATATCCTCGACCGCGCCCAACCGTTTCAGCGGGATAGAGGCCGCCATCGTATCAAGATATTCCTGCCCAAGGTCCTGCAGACCTTCGGTATAGATATTTCCCGGCATCACCGCATTGATCGTGGTGTTGTAGCGCGACAATTCCATTGCGGCGGTCTTGAGAAAGCCAAGCTGCCCCGCCTTGGAGGCCCCGTAATGCGCCCAGCCCGGATAGCCCGTGATCGGCCCCGTGATCGAAGAGGTCAGCACAACCCGCCCCTTGCCGGCTTTCTCGAAATGCGGGATCGAGGCCTTGACCGCCAGAAAGGCCGAACGCAGGTTCGTCGCCATGACCTGATCCCACTCGGCCACATCCATATTGATGATCTTGGTTTGGGGAAAGGCCCCGGCGTTGGCGCACATCACGTCAAGCCCGCCCTGCGCCTTGGCCGTGCTGTCTACCATGGCGCGCACGCTGTTCCAGTCCGAGACGTCACAGATTTCATAGCGGACATTGCCGCCAGCCGCATTCAGCTCGTCACAGGTTTTTTTCAGGCTGTCTTCGCCACGCGCCGTGATCGTCACCTTGGCGCCGGTCGCCGCAAACACCTTGGCAATACCCCGACCGATGCCCTTTGATCCGCCGGTAACGATGACGCTGCGCCCTTTGAGTGATGTTAGCATCCGATGCTCCTGTCATTGTTCATGTCTGTGGGTGGATGAATTTGACTAGTCCGCCTGTCGCCCCTGCAGCATCCAGCGCAGGGTGAAGGCAACGGCGATGATCACGAAAGACCCCATCACCGACAGCACACCCAGCGTCGGAACCAGCGGCGAATAACCCGAAACCATCTTAGCATAGAGCCATTCGGGCAAGGTGGAATCGGCGCCGGTTGTAAAAAGCGACAGCGGGAAATTGCCCCAGCTGAGCAGAAAGGCGAACAGCCCCGCCGAAATGATCCCTGGCAGCAAGAGGGGCAGCGTTACCTCGCGCATGATGGTAAAGGTAGAGGCGCCCATATCGCGTGCAGCCTCCTCCAGCGCCGGGTCGAAACTGTAGGCCCGGATCGCGATGACCAGCGTCGCAATCGGCGCAATCCAGACCAGATGGGCAACAACCGCGGTTTTCCAGCTGGGCACAATGCCGATGGTGTTGAACCAGATCAGCAGCGCCAGCCCAAGCACGGTCTGCGGAAAGAAGATCGGCAGAAGGATCAGCTTTTGAAAGAGCGAGCGGAAGCGCCATTGATAGCGGGCAAAGGCCAGCGCCCCGAAAAAGCCGACAACCATCGAGATGACGGTGACAAGGATGGCGATTTTCAACGAGGTGGCGACCAGGTCCGATACCG
>JBARVM010000252.1:0-13770 GCA_049646265.1 Paracoccaceae bacterium | reverse complement strand
GTCCAATGGCGCGCTTGATCCGGCCGACTATGAGCGGACTGTCAAGACGCTGCTTGCTGGCGGGTCCGATCCGGTCATCACCGCAGAGCCGCAGGGGGCCTATACTCTGGCCATCACGGACAAGGCGCTGAACTGATCCGACATACAGACCGAAAAGAGGCGCGGGGGCAGGTTCCCCGCGCCTTTTCGTTCGCCGGGCCTTGGCAGGGCCGTTAATCCGGGTAGAAAGGGACAGGAACAAGAAGGAGATGTCGCCCGTGCCGCAAACTGATCTGTTTCGCCTGTCCGGCGTGGCGCTATGTGCGGCGCTTTTCGCCCTGGCGGCCTGCAACAAGGATCCCGCGCCCATGACGAAATGTGTGGGCGATGAACCGGCTGTGGAACGTATTCTCGACGCAGGGCCGCCGAACTGTCCCTGATGGCAGGTTTGGGGGCAGGGCATAGGGCCGGGCTTGGGTACAGCCGATGATCACGACCCTCTTGAATGGCGTGCCGATGCCGGTCCTCTGGCTAGAGGATGGATTTCACGTTACCGCCGCCAATAGTGCAGCACAGGCCTTTTTCGGCGAAAAGATCGACGGGCGGCGGTTGACTGATCTCTTGCGCCATCCGGATTTCTACCGCGCACTCGACGATGCCTTGGCCGACGGCCAACGACGGACTTTGCCGCTGGCCTTGCCCGGTCGCGGCGATACGGTGCGCTTTGAGGTGCATATCACCCCGACGGGGCAGGGCCGGGGGGCGGTTATCGCGCTGGAGGATCAGACGGCGATTGAACAGGCCTCGGCCATGCGCAAGGGCTTTGTCGCCAATGTCAGCCATGAATTGCGCACGCCCCTGACCGCATTGGTCGGCTTTATCGAGACGCTTCGCGGCGCCGCGCGCGAGGATGCCACCGCCCGTGACCGGTTCTTGGGGATCATGGAGCGGGAGGCGGAGCGGATGATCCGTCTCGTCAACGATCTTCTGTCGCTGAGCCGAGTGGAGGCGGATGAATATCGGCGCCCCACCAGCCGCGTCGATATCGCGACGATCCTGCGCAATGTTCTGGCCACGCAGGCGGATCAGGCCAAGGCCGCCGGGGTCAAGATCAGCATGGCGGGGGCCGATGCGGGCCTGATGGTGCGGGGCGATGCTGATCAGCTGATGCAGGTCTTTCACAATCTTTGCGAAAACGGCATCAAATATGGCGGGGCGGGCGGGCTGCTATCCATCACGCTGGCCCGGGTAGAGCGCGATGCGCGGCTGAAGGGGCCGGCCCTGGCAATCGAGGTCGCCGACCGGGGCGAGGGGATCGACCCGTTGCATCTGCCGCGCCTGACCGAACGTTTTTACCGAATCGATGATCACCGCAGCCGCGAAAAGGGCGGCACCGGGTTGGGGCTGGCGATTGTGAAACATATTGTAAACCGCCACCGCGGCCGATTGAAAATCGACAGCGAGCCGGGAAAGGGCAGCAAATTCACGGTGATACTGCCGCTCGACTGATCCAGGCGGACCAGAAACCACAGGGAAAAAACCCGGCCTGTCATCCAACTGTTACATGGCTGTCACATTACCATTAATCAGGACCGCTATTGGGCAGCCATACCGTCATTCAGGGCGGTATCAATGCCCGCGAGGAACATGATGAACTATTTGAACCTGACCGTCTCGACCGTTGCCCTGATCGCCGCAGCACAGATTGCCCATGCCCGTGATCAGATCCAGATTGCCGGTTCTTCCACGGTCCTGCCCTATGCCACGATCGTCGCCGAAGCCTTTGGCGAGAATTTCGACTTTCCCACCCCGGTTGTCGAAGGCGGCGGTTCGGGTGCCGGCCGCAAACGGCTTTGCGAAGGGGTCGGCGATTCCACAATCGACATCGCCAACTCCTCCAGCCGGATCAAACAATCCGATATCGACCTTTGCGCCGCCAATGGCGTGGCAGAGATCATGGAAGTGCGCATCGGCTATGACGGGATCGTTTTTGCCAGCGACATCAATGGCCCAAGTTTCGCGCTGACCCCGGCTGACATCTGGGGCGCGCTGGCGGCGACCACGCTGCAGGATGGCGCGCTGGTGGCCAATGCCGTCAAAAGCTGGGCCGAGGTGAACCCCGACCTGCCGGATCAGCCTATCCTGACCTTTGTGCCCGGCACCAAGCACGGTACCCGCGAAGTTTTCGAGGAAAAGGTGCTGGAAGAGGGCTGCAAGGCGGCTGGCGCCTATGATCTTTTCCTTGCCGCATCGACAGCGGCCGATGACAAGGCCAAGGAAAAGGAGGCGGTTGCCTCTTGCGTCGCGTTGCGGACTGACGGCGTCTCTGTCGATATTGACGGGGACTATACCGAAACGCTGGCGCGCATCGCGGCCAACCCCACCTCTCTCGGCGTCTTTGGCCTGTCCTTTTACGAAAACAACACCGACAAGCTGGTCATCGCCACGATTGACGGGGTTGAACCTTCGGTCGAGACCATCTCTTCTGGTGATTATCCCGTGTCGCGACCGCTCTATTTCTATGTAAAGAAGGCGCATCTCGACAGTGTGCCGGGCCTGCAAGACTATATCGACTTTTTCGTCTCGGACGATATGGCCGGGCCGGATGGCGCCTTGGCTGATTATGGTCTGGTGCCGGACCCGGATCTGGCAGCCACGCAAGAGGCGGTCGCGGCCGGTACGCCGATGGGCGCGCTCGACTAAGGTAACAACCGGTCCGGGCGCCGCGCTGGCGCCCGGACCGCATTTGGGAACAGCTGATGACACATGCCGGAACGCTTGTCCTGACGATCCTGCTGCTTGCCTCGGCGGGCCTTTTGCTCGGCCGGCAAAGGGCGGCGGCGGTCGCGAAGGGGGATGTGCGCAAGTTGCATTCGCTGCCCGGATTTTACGGGCAGTTCGTCTTTTTGCTGACCGCTGTTCCCGCACTTTTGCTGATCCTTGCCGGGCTGCTGGCCGAGGAAACATTGCCGACCCCCATGCCGCGCCCGGTTCTTGCCGGGATTAGCCTTGCTTTGGCGCTTGGCTGCATGGTCTGGGCGCTGCGCCATATCACCCCGGCCTTTCGCGCCCGCAATGCGACCGAACGTTTTACCCTTTGGCTATTGATCGGCGCCTCGCTTGTCGCGGTTCTGACCACGGTGGGTATTGTTGCCTCTCTCGTTGGCGAGACGGCGCATTTCTTCAACCTCTATCAGGCGCGGGATTTCTTCTTTTCGCTCGATTGGACGCCGCGGTTTGGTGGCGGCTCGGCGCTTGGCATCTGGCCGCTTTTGTGGGGCACGGTCTATGTGTCGCTGATCGCCTTATTGGTGGCGGTACCGATCGGGCTGATGTCGGCGATCTATCTGGCCGAATATGCCAGCCCAAGGGTTCGGACCTGGGTGAAACCGGCAATCGAGATTCTGGCCGGTATCCCCACCATCGTCTATGGGCTTTTCGCACTGATTACCGTCGGGCCCTTGCTCCGCGATTGGATCGCCCAGCCCATGGGTTTTGGCAATTCCTCTTCATCGGTGATGACGGCGGGGCTGGTAATGGGGATCATGGTCATCCCCTTTGTCTCGTCCCTGTCTGACGACATTATCAATGCCGTGCCGCAAAGCCTGCGCGACGGCTCTCTCAGCCTTGGTGCCACCCCGTCGGAAACCGTGCGGCGCGTGGTGCTGCCCGCCGCCCTGCCGGGTATCGTCGGCGCCATCCTTCTGGCCGCCAGCCGCGCGATAGGCGAGACGATGATCGTGGTCATGGGGGCAGGGGCGGCGGCGCGACTGTCGCTCAACCCATTCGAGGCGATGACAACCGTGACGGTCAAAATCGTCAGCCAGCTGACCGGCGACACGGAATTTGCCAGCCCCGAAACGCTGGTGGCCTTTGCGCTGGGGCTGACGCTGTTCGTCATCACCCTTTGCCTCAACATTCTGGCGCTGATCATCGTGCGCAAATATCGCGAGCAATATGAATGACCCAGTCGCTTTTCATCCAGGATGACCGAACCCGCCGCCGCAACAGGGCAGAGCGCCGCTTTCGCGCCTATGGGCTTGCGGCGATCCTTGCCGCCGTGGCGGCGCTGATCTGGCTCCTCTTCTCGATCTTTTCGGCGGGCCTTCCGGCCTTTCAGCAAAGTTTCGTCAGCTTTCCGGTGACGCTGGATGCCAAGCTTCTGGACAAGAAGGGCAATCGCGATCCGGCCGAAATGGCCAAGACCACCACCACGGCCTACGGCAAACTCCTGGCGCGGGCGCTGGCCGAGGAAGTGGAAGCGCGCGGGATCGCAACGGACGTATCCGCCAAGGAAATGGCCAAGATGCTGTCCGAGGAATCCGCGGCCACCTTGCGCAATATGGTTCTGGCCGACCCCGGACTGTTGGACAGTACGCTGACCTTCACCGCGCTCGCTTCTGGCCGGATCGACGGCTATTACAAGGGCCGCGTCACGATGGAGAGTGCGGCGCTCGACAAGAATGTGTCGCCCGAACAGCTGGCCCTTGCCGACGCGTTGAAAGAGGCGGGGCTGTTGAAGACCGCCTTCAACAGCGGTTTTCTGACCATGCCCGATGCCTCCGACAAGCGGCCAGAGGCGGCCGGGCTTGGCGTGGCCATCGTCGGGTCGCTGATGATGATGGTCGTGGTGCTGGCGCTGGCGCTGCCCCTGGGCGTCGCGGCGTCCATCTATCTGGAGGAGTTTGCGCCGACCAACCGTTTCACCGACCTGATCGAGGTGAATATCGCCAATCTGGCCGCCGTTCCATCGATCGTTTACGGGATACTTGGCCTGTCGATCTTCATCAATTTCGCCGGCCTGCCGCAGTCGGCACCGATTGTCGGCGGGCTGGTGCTGGCGCTGATGACGCTGCCAAGGATCATCATCCCGACCCGCGCGGCGCTGAAGGCAGTGCCGCCCTCGATCCGCGACGCGGCGCTTGGGGTTGGTGCCTCGCGGTTGCAGACGGTCTTTCACCATGTCTTGCCGCTGGCCATGCCGGGGGTGCTGACCGGGATGATCATCGGCCTTGCCCAGGCGCTTGGCGAAACCGCCCCCTTGCTGCTCATCGGTATGGTCGCCTTTGTCCGCGACTTCCCCGGCGGTCTTTTCGATCCGGCCGCCGCCCTGCCGGTACAGGTTTATAACTGGACACAGCGCGGCGATCCCGGCTTTGTCGAACGTGCCTCTGGCGCGATTATCGTACTGCTGATCTTCCTTATTGCGATGAATGCAGCTGCGATCTATCTGCGCCGGAAATTCGAGCGCCGCTGGTAGGATAGAAGATGAACGAGATGAAGGCAGACCCCATTGTGCAGACCCAACCGATCAAGATCGCGGCACGCAAGATTCAGGTCCACTATGGCCAGACCCATGCGCTGAAGGATGTCGATGTCGATATCCGCGACAAGACCGTGACCGCCTTTATCGGCCCCTCGGGCTGCGGCAAATCCACCTTTCTGCGCTGCCTGAACCGGATGAATGACACGATCGCCAGTTGCCGGGTTGAAGGAACCATCACGCTGGATGGAGAGGATATTTATGATCCGCGCGTCGATCCGGTGCAATTGCGCGCCAAGGTCGGCATGGTCTTTCAAAAACCCAACCCCTTCCCCAAGTCGATCTATGAAAATGTCGCCTATGGGCCGCGCATTCACGGGCTGACACGCAACAAGGCGGAAATGGATCAGGTGGTGGAAACCGCGCTGCGCCGCGCCGCGCTATGGCAGGAGGTGAAGGACCGGCTGGATGCACCGGGCACGGGCCTGTCGGGCGGTCAGCAACAGCGGCTATGCATCGCGCGGGCCGTTGCGACCACGCCAGAGGTACTGCTTATGGATGAACCCTGTTCCGCGCTCGACCCGATCGCCACGGCACAGGTGGAGGAGCTGATCGACGAATTGCGCGAAAACTTTTCGGTCGTCATCGTCACCCATTCGATGCAGCAGGCTGCACGGGTCAGCCAGCGCACCGCCTTTTTCCACCTCGGCAATCTGGTAGAGTTTGGCGACACCACCCAGATTTTCACCAACCCGCAGGATCCGCGCACGGAAAGCTATATTTCCGGTCGGATCGGCTAGAAGGGACAAAGCCATGTCAGAACAACATATCTCCCGCGCCTTTGACCGCGATCTGGACGCGATACAGGCCCTGGTGATGAAGATGGGCGGCATGGTTGAACTGGCCATTGCCGAGGCTTCTAACGCGCTGGAAGCAGGCAATGAGGATCTGGCGGAAAAGGTGCGCCAGTCCGACAAGGAAATCGACGCGCTGGAACATCAGATCAACGAGGATGCGGCACGGCTTATCGCGCTGCGCGCGCCTGCTGCCACCGACCTGCGGGTGGTGTTGTCGGTGATCAAGATCGCCTCGGCGCTGGAACGGATTGGCGACTATGCAAAGAACATGGCCAAGCGCACCCAGGCGCTGGGTCAGCTGGGGTCGCCCGAGGTGATCAAGGGGGCAGGGGCCTCGCTCCGCCGCATGGCAAAATCGGTCAGCCAGATGATCAGCGACGCGCTGGACGCCTATGCCGGGCGGCATCTTGACCTTGCGCAGGACGTGCGGGCGCGGGACAAGGAAATCGACCAGATGTATAACGCGCTCTTTCGCGAGTTCCTGACCCATATGATGGAAGATCCGCGTAATATCACCGCCTGCATGCATCTGCATTTCATCGCCAAGAATACCGAACGGATGGGCGACCATGCCACGGCCATCGCCGAACAGGTGGTTTATCTCATCACCGGCGAAATCCCCGATGCGCCGCGCCCCAAGGCGGATAATGTAACCATGAGCGATACGGCCTGAGATGAGTGTCGATATCCCAACAATCCTGCTGGTCGAAGACGAACTCGCACAGCGCGAAATGCTGGTCTACAATTTCGAGGCGCAGGGGTTCCGCGTCCTGCAGGCCTCCAACGGTGAGGAGGCGCTGCTGCTGGTAGCCGAGGAGCCGCCGGACCTGATCATACTGGACTGGATGATGGCGCATGTCTCGGGGATAGAGGTCTGCCGGCGTCTGAAAAGCCGGCCGGAAACCCAGGCGATACCGGTCATCATGCTGTCGGCCCGCTCGGAAGAGGCGGATCTTGTGCGCGGGCTGGAAACCGGCGCGGACGATTATGTCGCCAAACCCTATTCGGTGGCTGAACTGATGGCGCGGGTGCGCAATCAGCTGCGCCGCACAAGGCCTGCGAGCCTTGGCGTGGTCCTGGCCTATGAAGATATCACGCTGGACCCGACGACGCACCGGGTGCACCGCGACGGCAAGCCGATCAAGCTTGGCCCAACGGAATTTCGTCTGCTGGCGACATTTCTGGAAAAGCCGGGCCGGGTCTTTGGCCGGGATGTGCTGCTTGACCGGGTCTGGGGGCGGGACAATTTCGTCGACACGCGCACCGTCGATGTGCATGTCGGCCGCCTGCGCAAGGCGCTATGCGCCCATGGCCAGCCGGATTTCCTGCGCACGGTACGCGGCGCAGGATATGCCCTGGGTTAGCAATTTTCACCGTTCCTGCCCTATTGTTTCCAAAATTGATCTGTAGCAGGCAGGGAGCGCCGCCCGCCCCACCTGCTGGGCTGCCTGGCCTGCCGAGGAGTGTTTGATGCCGTTCCACAAAGTTGCCACCGCACCAATAGCCGGGCAAAAGCCCGGAACCTCGGGCCTGCGCAAGAAGACTTCTTTATTCATGTCAACGCATTATCTGGAAAACTTCGTGCAATCGACTTTTGATGCGATTGGCGGGGCGGCGGGGAAATGTTTCGTGCTGGGTGGCGACGGGCGCTATTTCAACGACCGTGCCGCGCAGGTCATTCTGCGGATGGCCGCGGCCAATGGTGCGCGGCGGGTGATTGTGGGGCAGGGCGCGCTTTTGTCGACCCCGGCGGCCTCGCATCTGATCCGGTTGCATCAGACCGACGGCGGGCTGATCCTGTCGGCCAGCCATAATCCTGGCGGGCCAGAGGCGGACTTCGGCATCAAGTTCAACATGCCCAACGGTGGCCCGGCGCCGGAATCGGTAACCGCGGCGATCCACGCAAGGACCGAGGCGATCACGCAATATCAGATTGCCGACATCCAGGACATAGACTTGATGAGGATCGGGGACCAAGCCATTGGGAATATGTTGGTTTCCGTCGTTGATCCGGTGCAGGACTATGCCGAACTGATGGAAAGGCTTTTTGACTTCGCCAAGATCCGCGCTCTGTTTAAGGGTGGGTTTCGCATGCGGTTTGACGCGATGTGCGCCGTCACCGGCCCCTATGCGGTGGAGATTCTGGAGCGTCGGCTGGGTGCAGCACCCGGCACGGTTACCCACGCGGAGCCTTTGCCGGATTTCGGCGGCATGCACCCCGATCCGAACCCGACCTGGGCGCATGAGCTGATGGATGAGATGATGGGCGCAGAGGCGCCGGACTTTGGCGCCGCCTCCGACGGGGACGGGGACCGCAATATGGTGGTCGGGCGGGGCGCCTATGTTTCACCCTCCGACAGTCTGGCGGTGCTGGCGGCCAATGCGCGGCTTGTGCCGGGCTACAGCGGCGGGCTAGCCGGTGTGGCGCGTTCCATGCCGACGTCTGGCGCGGTAGACCGGGTGGCGGACGATCTGCGCATCAAGGCCTATGAAACGCCGACGGGCTGGAAGTTTTTCGGCACGCTTCTTGACGCGGGCCGCGCCACACTTTGCGGCGAAGAAAGCTTTGGCACCGGTTCTAGCCATGTGCGGGAAAAAGATGGGCTTTGGGCGGTGCTTTTTTGGTTGAATATCATCGCAGAACGCAATGTATCTGTTGCGGAAATACTCTCTGACCATTGGCGGCACTTTGGGCGCAACTACTATTCGCGCCATGATTATGAGGTGCTGCCAGTTGCCGTGGCCGAGCAGGTGATGGCGGGGCTACGTGACCGGCTGGCGACCTTGCCCGGCGAAACCATCATGGGAATGACGGTCGCCGAGGCGGACGATTTTTCCTATGTCGATCCGGTCGATGGTGCGTGTTCGGCCGGTCAGGGCTTGCGGGTGATCTTTGCCGATGGCGCACGCTTTGTGATCCGCTTGTCCGGAACCGGGACCGAGGGTGCGACGCTGCGGCTTTACCTTGAACGCTTTGTCGCCGGGCCGGAAGGGTTGCACGAGGATGTGCAAGCGGCCTTGGCGCCGGTCATAGCCGCGGCGGAACATCTGGCCGCCATTCGCGCAATTTCAGGGCGGCAGGGGCCGGATGTGATCAGCTGATGTGACAAGCTGTTCGGCAGGTCTGTATATCCGATAATCGGTATTATGTAACTAGAGCATAGCAAAAGCCAGCGCCAGGTACGCCAGAAGCCTTTACCGCACACCGGGTCGGCGTTAGACCGGTTGCACATATCCTTGCAGCCGGAAAGCCACCTTCATGCCCGTTCTTATCGCACCGTCCATCCTTTCCGCCGATTTTGCCAACTTCGGTGCCGAAATACGCGCGATCGAGGATCAGGGCTGCGACTGGGTACACGTCGATGTCATGGACGGGCATTTCGTGCCGAACCTGACCTTTGGCCCACAATTGTGCAAGGCGATCCGGCCGCACATCCGCACGGTCATGGATGTTCATCTGATGATCTCTCCGGTCGACAGCTATCTGGAGGCTATTGCCGATGCGGGTGCCGATATCATCACCGCGCATTACGAGGCTGGCCCGCACATTCACCGCACATTGCAAGCCATCAGGAACACTGGGAAAAAAGCAGGTTTGGCGCTGAACCCGGGCACGCCGGCGTCTGCCGTCGAGGATCTTCTGGATATGGTCGATCTGATCTGCGTGATGACGGTCAATCCCGGTTTTGGCGGACAGAAATTCCTTCACTCGCAGATAGGCAAGGTCAAGGCGCTGCGCCGGATGATCGGCGACCGGCCGATCCTGATCGAAATTGACGGCGGCGTGACGACCGCAACCGCGCCGCTGGTCGCAGAGGCTGGCGCGGATGTGCTGGTCGCCGGTTCGGCGGTATTTTCCGGCGGCTCCGTGCATCAGCCTGACGTCTACGGCAATAATATTCGGGCGCTGCGTGCGGCCATTGCGGGCGTATCCTGATGGCCGTCAGTCCACCGATCTGCGATTTCGGCCGCCCTGCCCCGGATTTCACCCTGCCAGGCACGGACGGTCGCAGCTGGAGCCTTACGGATATTGCCGGGTCAAACGGCACGCTGATCATGTTCATCTGCAACCACTGCCCCTATGTGCAGTCGGTGCTGGACCGGATCCTGCGCGATGCACGCGATCTGGCAGAACTGGGGATTGGCGTCGCGGCAATTTCCTCCAACGATGTGGTGGCCTATCCGCAGGACGGCTTTGACCAGATGCGGGAACTTGCTGAAAGGCATGCGTTCCCCTTTCCCTACCTTTTCGACGAAAGCCAAGATATAGCAAAGGCTTACGGGGCTGTCTGCACACCAGATTTCTTTGGCTACAATGCTGGGCTGGCGCTGCAATATCGCGGCAGGCTGGATGGTTCGGGACGCAAGGCCGAGTCCGCCGATCTGCGCCGCGATCTTTATGAGGCGATGCGCGAGGTGGCGCGAACCGGCAAAGGGCCTGCTGATCAGGTCGCCTCCATCGGCTGCTCGATCAAATGGAAGCAGGATTGATACGGCATTCGAATTTCACAATTTCGTGATGCTCCTGCGATTTTTACAGGTTTTCACGGCGCAAATTGCTAATGAAATAGGTGATGTACTACCAGATGCTGACCCGGTCAGACGTTGACTGTTGTGAGTACGATTGGGGAAATCATGATTCCGGAGAGTTTTGGCATAGGCGAAAGTCTTGGCTATTTTGACCATATTTTGAATGCGACATCGATCGAGGAAATTTGGGCGCATCACACTGAAATGATGGCAAGCTTTGGTTTCGACCGGCTTTTGTATGCCTTCACCCGTTTCATGCCCAGCAAGAATCTCGGCCTGCCCGAAGATTGTCTGATCCTGACCAACCATCCGCAAGATTATGTGGACGAATATATCCACGGCGGCCTGTACAAGTCGGCGCCGATGGTCTTGTGGGTGGCCGAAAATCAGGGCTGTCAGCCCTGGTGGGAAATAGGGGAAAAAGTCCGCCAAAGAGGGGCGACGCCGGGCGAGATGAAGGTCTTTGAATTGAACCGGCGCTATCAGGTCAACGCTGGTTATTCGATTGGTTTTCCCGAGATTTCCTATCGGGCGCGCGGCGGCATTGGCCTTTGTGCAAAGCCCGGGCTGACGAATGAGGATGTCGATGCAATCTGGGCCAAACACGGTTGCCTCATCACCGTGTTGAACAAGGTCATGCATCTGCGTGTCACTTCCCTGCCCTATCACACCGGCCGGCAGCTCACCCCCCGCCAGTGCGAGGCATTGGAGTGGGTGGGCGAAGGCAAAACCAATCAGGATATCGCCACGATCATGGGACTGACCCCTGCGACGGTCGAAAAACATCTGCGTCTGGCGCGCGAAGCACTGGAAGTGGAGACGACAGCGCAGGCGGTTCTGATCGCCTCCTTGCGCAACCAGATATTCCTCTTGCCAGAGCATCGTCAGGGGCGCGTTGGCGTGGCCTGAATCGACCTTGGGTAAGGTTTTCCTGACTAGATTAACGTAGGGTAAACTGGCAATTTTGACCTGTTCCGTGAGTGGAGGCGAAAGCCAGGAACATGTGATGGGGAAGGCCACGTATTTTCGTGGAAAAACCTATTACACCGGGTAACCGGTTTTGGCCTGTCGAGGCATTACTACTCGGCAGGCCTGTTACTAAATGACGCTGCCTGTGTCCTTATCCCCAACAGGTGTAGGTCAGCGTAAAAGGCGGCGTGGTGCTGGTCGGCGTCACGCCGTTTTTTTGCATGCCGCTGGGCCGATATCAGCCACTACGCGATCTTTCGGTACTTGCCACCATGCGCCACGAAAAAGGGCGCCGGATGACCGACGCCCCTTTCCCTGTCAATTTGGGTCGGATCAGCCGCCAAGTTTGGCAACTTCTGCGGCGAAATCCTCTTTTTCCTTCTCGATCCCCTCGCCCACGGCGACACGGGCAAAGGCCACAACTTCGACACCGGCCTCTGCCGCAGCCTGGGCCACGGTCACGTCGGGATTGATGACGAATTTCTGGCCAAGCAGAGTGACCTCTTCGAAATATTTCGCCATGCGGCCGACGATCATCTTTTCGATCACCGCTTCCGGCTTGCCGGATTCGCGAGCCTGTTCGCTCAGCACGTTCTTTTCCCGCTCGACCAGAGCCGGGTCCAGATCTGCCTGCGACAGCGAGGCAGGGGAGGTCGCGGCCACATGCATGGCAATCTGCTTGCCGATGCCATTGTCGCTGCCTTTCAGCGCCACGAGAACGCCAATGCGGCCAAGCCCGTCAGCGGCGGCGGAGTGGACGTATGAAACCACACTGTCGCCTTCGATCTTGACCATGCGGCGCAGGGTCATGTTTTCGCCGATCTTGGCAATGGCGTCGGTCAGCACTTCGGCGACCGGCTTGCCGTTCAGCGGCTTGGCGTTCAGGTCCTCGACATCGTTGGCGCCAAGGGCGGCCTTGCTGATATCGGCAACCATGGCCTGAAACTCGCCGTTCTTGGCGACAAAGTCGGTTTCGGAGTTCACCTCGACCGCAACGCCGACACCGCCAGCGACGGCAACGCCAACCAGACCTTCGGCCGCGACACGGCCGGATTTCTTGGCGGCTTTCGCCAGACCTTTGGTGCGCAGCCAGTCAACGGCGGCTTCCATATCGCCGTTCATCTCTGTCAGCGCCTTCTTGGCATCCATCATCCCCGCGCCGGTCGATTCGCGCAGTTCCTTCACCATTTGTGCGGTGATCGTCATGACCACTCTCCTTCGTGTCTTGTAAATGGATCAGGCGGGGCTGGCCCCCGCCCGTTTAACCTATAAGGCAGGGGCGCAATGCCCCCTGCCCGCGCAGGATCAGGCCGAAACTTCGGCGTCGCCCATAACTTCGGGGTCAGCCTCGGCAAGCGCGCCAAGATCGACACCGGCAGCACCCATCTGTGCGGTCATGCCATCCAGCGCGGCGCGGCTGACCAGATCGCAGTAAAGCGCGATGGCGCGGGCCGCGTCGTCATTGCCGGGGATCACATAGTCAACGCCCTTGGGCGAGCAGTTGGTATCGACAACCGCCACAACCGGGATACCAAGCTTGTTGGCTTCGAGGATGGCAAGGTCTTCCTTGTTCACGTCGATGACAAAAAGCAGGTCCGGCACGCCGCCCATCTCGCGGATACCGCCGAGCGAGGCCTGCAGTTTGATCTGCTCACGCTCCATCCCCAGACGCTCTTTCTTGGTCAGGCCTTCGGCGCCCTGAGCCATGATCTCGTCGAGTTGCTTGAGGCGCTGGATCGACTGGGAAACGGTTTTCCAGTTGGTCAGCGTGCCGCCAAGCCAGCGGTGGTTCATGTAGTACTGGGCGCATTTCTCGGCGGCTTCGGCCACGGCCTTGGCGGCCTGACGCTTGGTGCCAACAAAGAGGATGCGGCCGTTCTTGGCCACGGTTTCACGGATGACATTCAGCGCCGCGTCCAGCATGGGGACGGTTTGCGTCAGGTCGATGATGTGAATGCCGTTGCGGTCGCCGTAGATGAATTCGCCCATCTTGGGGTTCCAGCGGGCGGTCTGGTGACCGTAGTGAACGCCTGCTTCCAAGAGCTGACGCATGGTAAATTCTGGCAGTGCCATGTCCGTTTTCCTTTCCGGTTTCTACCTCGGCGAAGCCATGAGGGATCTCTCCCAACCGGCGGACCTTTCGAGGATGTCTCCCCCGAGGGCCCAAGCCTC
>JBARVM010000251.1:0-4354 GCA_049646265.1 Paracoccaceae bacterium | reverse complement strand
CTTTATATCATGGCGCGGACCGACGATGTGATCAATGTCGCCGGTCACCGCCTGTCCACCGGCGCGATGGAGGAGGTTCTGGCCGCCCATCCCGATGTTGCCGAATGCGCCGTCATCGGCGTGGCTGACAGTTTGAAGGGGCAGTTGCCGGTTGGCTTTCTTTGTCTCAACAAGGGCAGCGGTCGCAGCCATGACGAGGTGATCGCCGAGACGGTCAGGCTGGTGCGCGACAAGATCGGGCCGGTCGCCGCCTTCAAGCTGGCGGTGGTTGTGGACCGTCTGCCCAAGACCCGGTCGGGCAAGATCCTGCGCGGCACCATGGCGAAAATAGCCGACGGCCAGCCTTTCAAGGCCCCCGCCACGATTGACGATCCGGCCGTTCTGGAGGAGATCGCCGCGGCGCTCCGAACCTTGGGCTATCCTTTGGGTTGAAAGTTCCGTCGCACCCAAATGGCTGCGTGCCCCGCAGGAACCCCTTATTTTTAAGGTTAGCATCAAAAATCCATGACGATTCAGACAGGTTGGCGGCAGGGTCGAAATCGCCTAATAATGGATCATTGCACAACCATTATTAGAACGACGATTTTTCAGAACTGACTTTTCGCAATCCTGGCCCGTGACATTTCATGCCCTACTCGGCCTTTGCCACTGCTACTGGCTTCCCGGCCCGTCTTTGCCTGACGGGACACAACCTGTTTGCGTCTGGCACTGCCGACACCATGAAGTCCGAGCGATGCCGCGGCGCCGGTAACTTCAGATGACCGCCCCCCAATTTCAGCTTCTGCTTGTCGATGCGGCCATGGCACTTGACGCGGGCGGCCAGGCTCTATTTGACGAGATGAACGCAAGGGTAACCATCGCCGCCAGTGCCGAGAAGGCGCGCGCCGCCCTTGCCACCGGTCAATTCGATCTGATCCTTCTGGACCTGGACTTGCAGGATGGCGCGGCCATAGCGCTTTTGCATGAAATCCTTGGCCTCCGCCCTGCTCCGCCGGTGATCGTGACAACCGCCGCCACCAGCACACGGGAGGCGGTGGAGATCATCCGCGCCGGGGCTGTGGATTACCGGGCCCGCCCCGCCGGCGCACGGGAACTGGCCGATCTGGTTCGCACCGCGCTGCGGCAGTTTGCCAAACCGCTTGTCGCATCGCCGCTACTCGGCAGCTCTGTCGCCATTACCGCTGTCCGGCGTTCCATCGACAAATTGGCCCGTTCGCGCAGCAATGTCTTCATCACTGGCGAAAGCGGCACGGGAAAAGAGCTTTCGGCCCGCGCCATCCATGGCAGTTCCGACCGCGCAGCCGGTCCTTTTGTGGCCTTTCACTGTGCGGCGGCCGATGCCAGCCGGCAGGTGGAAGCGCTCTTTGGCGCCGGGGGGGCTGAGGGGCGTATCGCGGCCCCGGGTGCATTGGCGCGGGCAACTGGTGGAACGCTTTTTCTAAATGATGTCAGCTCTTTGACGCAGACGTCTCAGGCAATGCTTTTCGATTTTCTGCAAAACCAGCCTGCGGAAGCTGCGCGCCCCGTCCCCGGTCGCGCCCGCGATATCCGGCTGATCTGCACCAGCCACTGCGACATTGACGAGGCGGTGGCAGAGGGTCAGTTCCGCCGCGATCTGTTTTTCAGCCTCAACGTCGTGCCGGTGCATCTGCCGCCCCTGCGTGAGCGTGGCCGCGATGTCATCGACATTGCCCGCGCCCGTCTGGCCGGAATAGCGCGCGAGGAAAACAGCAGTTTCACGACCCTTTCCGGCGATGCCGAGGATCTCCTTCTGGCTTTCGACTGGCCGGGCAATATCCGTCAGCTTTTGAACGTGCTGCGTCAATGTGCGGTCATGCATGACGGGCCGGTCCTGACCGGCGAGATGCTGCCGCCGTTCCTGACGCAAAAGGCCCGGGCGCCCAGCCCGGAGGCGGCAGAGGCCGCCGCAAAGCCCGCGGCCCAGCCAAGCCTGAGCGCTGAGGAGGCTGCGCCCTTCATGGTCGGTCGACGGCTGGCCGAGATCGAACAATTGGTGATCGAGGCGACAATTCGCGCCAACCGGGGTTCTGTCACCCGCGCCGCGCGGCAACTCGATGTGGCGCCCTCCACGCTTTATCGCAAGATTGAAGGCTGGCGCAGCGCCGATGGGGAAGATCCGCCGCGTTGAGGGCGCGGCCAGCCCGGTGCTTGGCTACCGAACCCGTCAGATGAACTGTTCGCGCGTCAACCGCTCTTCCAGCCCATGACCGGGATCGAACAGAAGCCGGTGGCGCAGTTTCGGAACCGACTGTATCTCGACCGAGAGGACATCGCGCACGGATGAGCGGCTGTCGGCATCGGCCATGACCGGCCGTTTGTCCGCCTCCAGCACGTCAAAGCGAACGGTGGCCGAAGTTGGCAGGATCGCCCCCCGCCAGCGGCGCGGACGAAAGGCGGCCATCGCGGTCAGCGCCAGCACCTCTGCCCCGATGGGTAGGATTGGCCCGTGCGCGGAATAGTTGTAGGCGGTGGAACCGGCGGCGGTCGACAAGAGTGCCCCGTCACAGACCAACTCGGCCATGCGCACCCGCCCGTTTACGCTGATCTGCAACTTGGCCGCTTGCGGGCCGGCACGCAACAGCGCGACCTCGTTGATCGCCAGCGCCTCATGCACGCTGCCATCGGCACTTTCGGCGCGCATCTTCAGCGGATTGATCACGGTTTCCTCGGCCCGTTCGGTCCGGCCGATCAGATCATCCTCGTCATATTCATTCATCAGAAAGCCGATGGTGCCGCAGTTCATCCCATAGACCGGCAGATCGCGCCGTTCCATCGCATGCAGGGTCTGCAGCATGAAACCATCGCCGCCCAGCGCCACGATCAGTTCAGCCCCCTCTTCGGGCGCCGATCCATAGCGGCGCGTCAGCCGTGCCAGCGCATCCTGCGCAGCGGCGGCGTCGCTGGCCAGAAATGTGATGCGCTTTTTGCCCGGCACGCTGCCTCCTGCGCTTTGTCCCGGCGCCCATTGATCATCGGACCCGCCCCCGATGCAAGCCCTTGCGCCGATTCCGTCGGCAACAAAGTTTCGTCCTGCTCTGAAAATGCGTCGCATTCTGCCTTTCCGACCGACGCAAGGTCAGTTAAAAGCAGCCCGAACCCCGAATGAGGAGATTTTCATGACTGTCGCCAAAGGCTTTTTTACCGAATCCCTTGCGTCCCGCGACCCGGAGCTTTTCAGCTCTATCACCGCGGAACTTGGTCGCCAGCGCGACGAGATCGAACTGATCGCTTCCGAAAACATCGTGAGCCGCGCGGTGATGGAGGCTCAAGGCTCGGTCATGACCAACAAATATGCCGAAGGCTATCCGGGCAAGCGCTATTACGGCGGCTGCCAGTTCGTCGATGTGGCTGAAACGCTGGCGATCGAACGGGCGAAAAAGCTGTTCAACTGCGGTTTTGCCAATGTGCAGCCGAACTCCGGCAGCCAGATGAACCAGGCGGTGTTTCTGGCGCTGCTGCAGCCGGGCGACACGTTCATGGGCCTTGACCTGAATTCGGGCGGTCACCTGACCCACGGCTCGCCGGTCAACATGTCCGGCAAATGGTTCAACGTCGTCTCCTACGGCGTGCGCAAGCAGGACGAGCGGCTGGATATGGAACAGATCCGCGAAACCGCGCTGGCCCATAAGCCCAAGCTGATCATCGCCGGCGGCACCGCCTATTCGCGCATCTGGGATTGGGAAGCTTTCCGCAAGATCGCGGACGAGGTTGGCGCCTATCTGATGGTCGACATGGCCCATATCGCCGGTCTGGTGGCCGGTGGCCAGCATCCCTCGCCGCTGCCCTTTGCCGATGTCGTCACCACCACGACGCACAAGTCCCTGCGCGGCCCGCGCGGCGGCATGATCCTGACCAACAATGAAGAGATCGCCAAGAAGGTCAATTCGGCCGTATTCCCCGGCCTGCAGGGTGGCCCGCTGATGCATGTGATCGCGGCCAAAGCCGTGGCCTTTGGCGAGGCGCTGCGTCCGGAGTTCAAGGATTACGCGGCCCAAGTGGTCAAGAATGCCCGCGCCATGGCGGACGAGCTGATGAAGGGCGGGATCAACATCGTTTCTGGCGGCACCGACAACCACCTGATGCTGGCCGACCTGCAGCCGAAAAAGGTGACCGGCAAGGCGACAGAGGCCGCGCTTGGCCGCGCCCATATCACCTGCAACAAGAACGGCGTGCCCTTTGACCCGGAAAAGCCCTTTGTCACTTCGGGCATCCGTCTTGGCGCGCCGGCAGGCACCACCCGCGGCTTTGGCGAGGAAGAGTTCCGCCAGATCGCCCGGATGATCGTCAAGGTGGTCGATGGTCTGGCCGCCAATGGCGAAGAGGGCAATGGCGC
>JBARVM010000250.1:0-8487 GCA_049646265.1 Paracoccaceae bacterium | reverse complement strand
GCGTTACCTCGCGCATGATGGTAAAGGTAGAGGCGCCCATATCGCGTGCAGCCTCCTCCAGCGCCGGGTCGAAACTGTAGGCCCGGATCGCGATGACCAGCGTCGCAATCGGCGCGATCCAGACCAGATGGGCGACAACCGCGGTTTTCCAGCTGGGCACGATGCCGATGGTGTTGAACCAGATCAGCAGCGCCAGCCCAAGCACGGTCTGCGGAAAGAAGATCGGCAGCAGGATCAGCTTTTGAAAGAGCGAGCGGAAGCGCCACTGATAGCGCGCAAAGGCCAGGGCCCCGAAAAAGCCGACAACCATCGAGATCACGGTGACAAGGATGGCGATTTTCAACGAGGTGGCGATCAGGTCCGATACCGTGCCGCTTTTCAGCGCCTCGCCATACCATTTGGTCGAATAGGTCTTGATCGGAAAGCTCAGATACCGCGCTTTGGAGATGGAGGCGAAGCCGACGGAAATAATCGGCAGGTAGAGAAGAAAGATCGTTATGATCCCATAGATCAGAAGGGCGATACGGGTTGTGCGACTGGCGGGCATCAGCGCTTCCTTCCCATGATCGTGTCGAGATCGACCCGCGACAGGCCAAAGATGGCCACAGTGCCAACCAACACGATCAGCACCATCGCCAACGCCGAGCCAAGCGGCCAGTTCTGCCCGAAGGTAAAGGCGGTTTCGACATCATCGGCGAGGACAATCACCACCTGACCGCCGAGTAACTTGGATTCCGCCAAGGCCCCGGCAGCCAGCACAAAGGACAAGAGCGATCCGACCAGAATCCCCGGCGCGGCCAGCGGCAGGTCTATCTCGCGCAGCACCTGCCAGCGCGTCGCGCCAAGGTCGGTGGCCGCCTGACGCGCATCATCGGGCACCATGGATATCCCCTGCGCCAGCGGAAAGAGCATGAAGGGGAAATAGACATAGACAAGGCCAAGGACGATGATCGGCACATTATAAAGCATGCTTTCCGGCCCCGCCCCGAACAGGCTGCGCATGTAGCCTTCGATCAGCCCGCCCTTCATCAGCGTCAGCACCCAGCCGAAAAGCCGGATATTTTCCGACACGAACAGGGTCATGACCACCGCAATGGTCAGGATCAGCGTAAATCGGCCAAAGACCTTGGCCATGCCATAGGCCAGCGGCCACGAAATCAGCAAAAGAATGACGGTGGAGGCGAAAGCCATGCCAAGCGACCAGAGGAGCGACCGGTAATAGCCCTGGCTGACAATGACGCTGAAAGAGGAAAAATCCGGCATGTTCAATACGCTGAAGGTCTTTTGCGGCATGATCGAAAAGGCCGCGACCAGCAAAAGCGGTGCCAGAAAGCTGATGGCCAGCAAAAGGCCAATGGGAAGGGCAGAGAGAAATCCCTGACGACGATCAAGCCGTTCCATCATTCCCCCCTGATCAGATGCGTACTGTCCGCATCAAAGCCAAGGATGACCTCTTCACCTATCGCGCCGCCAAAGGCATCCTCGCGCAGTTTCTCGACGGTGATCTGCATGCCCGACGATGTCTCGACATTATATTGAATGCGCGAGCCGAGCGCATATTGCGCGGTCAGAATGCCGCGCAGGATGATGTCGGCGGTTTCCCCGGCAGGTAGAAAACGCAGGGATTCCGGCCTTACCATCATGGTGAAACGTTCGTTCGGGCCAAGATCCAGCCCGCAATCCTGCGCGCTGCCGTTCAGATGTATCTCTATCCCCTTGCCGACAAGGCCGCCGCTGGCAGTGGTCTGCACGTCGAACAGGTTCACCTCGCCCATGAATTCGGCGACGAAGCGGCTGACGGGTTTGGCATAGATCTCGTCCGCCGTGGCGATCTGTTCGAACCGCCCCGCCCGCATGATGGCGATCCGGTCCGACATAACCATCGCCTCTTCGAGCGAGTGGGTGATATAGACGAAAGTCTTGCCGGTGCGTTCGTGCAGATCCTTCAGCTCTTTCTCCAGCGTCTTGCGCAAACGGTAGTCAAGCGCCGACAGGGGTTCGTCGAAAAACAGGATCTCTGGGTCAAAGGCCAACGCGCGCGCCAGCGCCACCCGCTGCTTTTCGCCGCCGGAACATTGCTGAATGCGTTTGCTGTAAAAGTCGCGCGGCAGGCGCAACAGATCCAACAGCTCCAGCGCGCGTTCCTTGCGCTCTGCCGGGCTCACGCCACGGATCTTCAGCGGAAATTCGATATTCTCGCCCACCGACCGGTGCGGAAACAGCGCCAGCGATTGAAAGACCATGCAGGTCGGGCGCAGATTGGCCGGCACCTGATCTATACGGCCGTCGCGCAACCATATCTCGCCCGCCGTCAGATCATCCATCCCGACCAAAAGCCGGATGATCGTCGACTTGCCGCTGCCAGAGGGGCCGACGATGGTAAAGAACTCGCCTTCCCTGATCTCCAGATCGATCCCATGCAGGGCGGTGAATGAGCCAAAGGTTTTCTTGACGCCATTCAGGCGAAGTATGATCGGTGCGGCCATTGCAGTCCCGTTTGGTGACAGGTTGGACTCACCTGCGCGAGCTGCCCGCGCAGGCGATCATTCGTAAGATTGATAGGGCGCTTCGCGCCGCGTCAACTGCGTCTGGATTCCGTGTAGATATCGATCAGCGCGTCGTAGTCAGCCACCACCTGATAGTCGAGCGAGCGTGACATCTCCTCTGGCAGGCTGTCCCACTGGATCGCATCCAGCTCGTCCGCGTCAAACAGTGCCATCGTGTCGGCGTTGCCCATCTGCGCCACCGGATTATAGGTGCCCTCGGTAAAGCTGACCGCCTTGGCAATCTCTGGCGCCTGCACATATTCCAGGAACTCCTGCGCAAGGCTCGATGGGTCGGGATTATTGACCAAAGATGTCAGCTCGATCCAGACAACGCCGCCCTTGCCATCAACCGGACCCGAATTTGGCGTGATGGCCCGCACATTGGTCGCACCGTCAAGCCGCGCGGGCGAGGCGGTATAGGTGCCGCCGGTGAAATAGGCGTCGATCTCGCCGTTGATCAGCGCGGTATTCAGCGCAACGAGATCGTCCGACAGGAGTTTCGCACCACCAAAGATCTGCCCGGCGACTTCCTTGAACTTGGCCATTCCCGCCTCGTCGATCGGCTTGAACGGGTCAAGGCCTGCGGTCAGGCACATATGGATGATGTTCCAGTTGTCATAGGTCAGCACCGCGTAACGGCCCGCCATTGCCGGATCAAGGAACAGGTTCCAGCCCTGATCTTCGGCCATTTCCCGCGAAATCTTGTCGGTATTGACCACAAAGCTGAACGGCCCGTAGCGCTGCGGCATCCCCAAAAGCTCGCCATCGTCGGCAAAGGCCAGCGGATAGGGCGCGGCAAATTCCGGCAGCATATTGTCGAAATAGGGCATGAACCGATCCTTGTCCAAAGGCTTGATCAGCCCTTCAGGATAAAGCTGGTCGCGTGCCCAAGGCTGGTTGAGGTTGATCAGATCCCACACATTGATCTCGCCCGCGCGGATCTTGTTGATCATGTCGGGATCGGAGGTGCCGCTTTCGGCGCGCACGGTCGATCCGGGCTTTAACGCGCGGAACGGGTCAAGGACCTGATCCGAGTTATAGCCTTCCCAGCACAGGATATTCAGCTGGTCGTCGCGCGCGGCCATCGCCCGCCCCGGCATCAGTGCCGTGGCGCCCAATGCGCCGACCAGTCCGGTTGAAAATTCCCTGCGGTTCATCTGCATGGTTGTACCCCCCTCTATATGGCGTCAGACGCATAATGCCCGATTCGGGCCGGGCGTCTTGACAGTGATTGCGCGAAATTTGACATCAGGCGCGGCAGAGCAGCAATTTCTGCTCCGAAAATAGCATGGAACTGCCGGAATCGGCAAATTTCTTGCCCGACCTCCAACTTTCTGACAGTCTGAATCGACTTCACACCATCAGTTTTTCCGACGGAGCCGTCAGACCGGATCAGATAGTCCAGATGTCGCCAGCGCAATCCACGCCCTCCTATTCGAGCCCGGCAAAAGTGCTTTCGGCGGCGGCTACCGGTGCGGCTGCGCTGTTTCGGGAACATAATGGCGATGTGGATTCGATATTCGGCAATGCGGGTATTGATCCATCTGAAATTGACGATCCGGTGAATGAACTTAACCTCGGCCAGTTCTGTAACCTGTTCGAAACCGCCGCTCGAAAGACGGGCCACGACAATATCGGATTGGAGTTTGGCCGCGACTTTCAGCCCCGCCATCTGGGCATGCTCGGCTTTGCGGCGATCAGCTCTCCGACCCTTGCCGCCGCCTTGCGCAATCTCGAAGTCTTCTTTCCGGCGCATCAGGGCAAGACCCAGTTCGCGCTGACGCAAGACAGCGAGGTTCTTTGGCTGCGCTACCGTATCTATGACGAACGGATCGAACAGCGCAGGCAGGATGCGGAACTGTCGCTTGGCATGTTCTGCAACATTTTCCGAGAGGCACTGGGCCCGCAATGGGCCCCGTTGGAAGTGCGCTTTGAACATGCAAGGCCAGACGGCTACCATGATCACGAAAAATGCTTTGGCGCGCCGGTTCTCTTTGGCCGCCAGACCAATGCTCTGGCCTTTCTGCGCTCTGACCTCGATGCCCGAATGCCGCATTCGGACCCTTATCTTTTCTCCATGGTTCAGTCCTTCCTCCTGTCGCGTCGTCCGGCCAAGCAGGATACCGAAGCTTTCGCCACCCGTATCCGGAACGAGATCAGAACGAGGTTGGGGCAGGGTCTGCCAACGGTGCATGAGCTTGCCGATTATCTGGGCCTGACAGAGGCTGCTTTTCAGCACCAGCTGCGTGCAAACAATGTCACCTTTGCCGATATTCAGCGCGCCGCGCGCCAGGAACTGGCCTTTCACTATCTGGAAAACCCCGACATGACGCTATCAGAGATAGCGCTGGCGCTGGGCTATTCGGAATTGTCGGCCTTTTCCCGGGCCTTCCGGGGCTGGACGGGCGCAAGCCCGCAGCGCTTCCGCCGGGGCGGCCATGGCCGGCCAAGATCAGGCCGGGGCGGAAACTAGGGATGGCGGAACGGGCACCCGTGGGTGCCCGTTCATAGGGTGGCAACCAGCGGTTATCAGGTCGGCTGATCCGGCCTTGTGCCCAGCGTCACCGTCACATCAACCGGTTTTCCGGCGCGCAGCAGGCCAAGCTTTACCTCGGCACCCGGCGCATCGCTGGCGATCTGCCGGGTCAGGTCGCGGGGGTCTTTGACCGCATTGCCGTTTACCGTCTGCACGATATCGCCACGCGTCAGCCCGGCCTTTTCGGCCGGCGTGTCGGTCGTGACATCGGTGATCAGCACGCCCTCGGCCTTGTCTAAGCCGAGCGCGGCGGCAATGTCATCCGAAACCGGCTGGATCTGCACGCCAAGCCAGCCGCGTTCGACCGTCCCGTCACTGGCAAGCGCCACCACCACCTTGGCGGCCGTGTCGGACGGCACCGCAAATCCGATCCCGACCGAGCCGCCGGTGGGCGAAAAGATCGCGGTATTGATGCCGATCACCTCGCCATTGGCATTGAACAGCGGGCCACCGGAATTGCCCTTGTTGATGGCGGCATCGGTCTGAATGTAATTGTCGAATGGCCCCGAATTGATGTCACGCCCTAGGGCCGAAACAATGCCCGACGTTACCGAATTGCCAAGGCCAAAGGGGTTGCCGATGGCCACCACATCCTGACCAACCTTGATCTGGGCCGAGTCGCCGAACGCGACAGTGGGCAGGTCCTTGCCCTCGTCGATCTTGATCAGGGCGATGTCGGTCGCCGGGTCGGCACCCAGAACCTTGCCGTTGATCTTGCGGCCATCGGCCAGCGTTACCGTCACCATGTCGGCGCCATCGACGACATGGGCATTGGTGACGATCTGCCCATCGGCAGTGACGATGAAACCGGTGCCGACGCCGTGCATCTCGGGCGCCTGCCCTTCGGGGCTGCCGGGCATGGGCATTCCGGGCATCGGCATGCCGAAACGCTGCATGAACTGATCGAGCGGGAAGCCCTGCGGCATGTTCTGGCCGTAGAACTCGGCCGGATCGGCCTTTTTCGTCACCTCTATATAGACGACGGCGGGGGCGACCTTGGCGACAAGATCGACATAACCGCCCTGCGGCACGGCGGCAGCCGCCACCATCGGGGTAAAGGCCGGGGTCAGCGCCGTTGCCCCCAGAAGGGCGGCGAACATCAATGTCGGTATCCGGCGCGCCTGCCTGCTAGTCTTGCCATTCATGATAAATCTCCTTGGCGTGAACCGGCCGGGGGGCCGGTCTATGACCCGGTTTTGCGCCGCCAACCTGTCACCCGCCCGACAGGAACATTGCAAATCCGCAAGGTTCCGCCTGGGCCTTCCCCATCCGGACCGGCCTTTTGCCTGACAGAATTGTAATCTCCGCTTCAGCCTGCCATCGGACCGGCGGGGCAGGCTTTGGCACGATCCGCATCGGGGCTCTTTCGAAAGGCGCGATGAATGACTAACTTGCCTGCAGGGCCGCTGGCCGCAGACCTACCGAAAGGCGACATGAAACTTCTGCTGATAGAGGATGACCCGACGACCGCCGCCTATATCGTAAAGGGCCTGCGCGAAGAGGGGCATGTGGTCGACCACCTTGCCGATGGACGCGACGGTATGGTTCAGGCCATGTCGGGCGGCTATGACGTGTTGATCGTCGACCGGATGTTGCCGGGGCTTGACGGTCTGTCGCTGGTGCGGGCCCTGCGCTCGGCCAAGGTCACGGTGCCGGCAATCTTCCTGACGGCGATCGGCGGCGTCGATGACCGGATCGAAGGGTTACAGGCAGGCGCGGACGACTATCTTGTCAAACCATTCGCCTTTGGCGAACTGTCCGCGCGGGTGGCGGTTCTGGCCCGCCGCAGCGCCCAGCCGGTGGCCGAAACCGTGCTGACAGCGGGTGATCTGCGCATGGATCTCATTGCCCGCTCTGTCACGCGGGACGGCCAGCCCATCGACCTTTTGCCGCGCGAATTCGCGCTGTTGGAACATCTCTTGCGGCGCAAGGGCAGGGTCCAGACCCGCACCATGCTTTTGGAAGCCGTCTGGGATCTCAGCTTTGATCCGCAGACCAATGTGGTTGAAACCCATGTCAGCCGCCTGCGCGCCAAGGTCGACAAGCCCTTTGAGCGGGAGTTGATCCACACCGTGCGCGGCGCGGGCTACAAGATAGAGGCTTAGGGCGTGTTTGACCGGCTTTCCCAAGCGCTGAGGCGCAGTGCCGGATCAACGCCGATGCGGCAGGCCATCGGGCTGGTGGCGGTGGTCGCCGTGGTCAATCTTGTGACGCTGGGTCTTGCCTATCTCAGCCTTCGTAGCGGCACCGAAGCGGCGATGCGTGCCAACCTTGCCCAGCATATGGCGGGGTTTCAGGTCGCGGCCTCTCCCGCCGCGCTGGAAATTCTTGTCGCGGCCGAGGCGGACGCCGCCGACCCTGCCAACCGGGTCTTCGCCTATATCGCCCCCGATGGCCGCGTCACCGGCAACGCCCACGCCGTCCTGACCCCGGACGGGGTCGAAATCATGCGCCTGCCAGATGGGCGCCATCTAAGTGACAGCGGCTATTTCCCGTTGATAGAGCGCAGGGCTGGCGGCATCCTTATCCTTGCTGAAAGCCGCGCCCCCCTGCACGAACTCGCCGAAACCTTCCTTGCCCTTCTGGTGCTCAGCCTTGTGCCAACCGTGCTCATCTCGCTTGGTGCCGGGGCGATGATCGCCAACCGCAGCCGCCGCCGGGTCGAGCTGATCGAGACGACCTTGGGCCGCCTGTCCGAGGGCGCGCTGGATGCGCGTATCCCCCTGACAGCCGGGCGGCGGGACGATCTGGCGCGGATCGGCACACAGGTCAACCGGATGGCCGCCGCGCAAGAGGCCGCGACAGTGGCGCTCCGTCAGGTTTCCGCCGATATCGCCCATGATCTGAAGACGCCGCTGCAGCGGATGACCGTCCTGTTGCACGATCTGCGTGACACCCTGCCCGAAGACAGTGCGGAGGCGGCGCTGGCCAACCGCGCTATCGCAGAGGCCGACGGGGCTGTCGGCATCTTTCATGGCCTCTTGCAGATCGCCCAGATAGAGGGTGGCGGCGCCCGCGCCAGCTTTGCCCCCGTCGATCTTGCTGGCCTTGCTGCCGAAATTGTCGAGCTTTACACACCCAGCGCCGAGGAAGAGGGGCGAAGGCTCGCCCTGCACCGGCCGGACGGACCGGCAATGATAGAGGGCAACAAGGGCCTGCTTGGCCAGGCCATGGCCAATCTGATCGAAAACGCGCTTCGCCATACGCCGAAAGCGACTGATATCGCCGTGACAGTGACGAACAGCCCCGGCAGGGTGCAGGTGGAGGTTGGCGACCGTGGCCCCGGCATCCCGGCGGCAGAGCGTGAAAATGTCCTGCGCCGCCTTTATCGGCTGGAACAGAGCCGCACTACACCCGGCAATGGGCTTGGCCTCGCGCTCGTCGCCGCAACGACGGGGCTGCATG
>JBARVM010000249.1:0-3275 GCA_049646265.1 Paracoccaceae bacterium | reverse complement strand
GCATAGACCTTGACCAGATAAGAGGACCAGAGCGGCAACATCACACCAAGGTAAAAGACAGCCTTCCAGCGCCCGCGCGCATAGCGGGCGGCATAGAAGGACACCGGAAAGGCCAGTACCGCCGCCGCAACCGTCACGCTGGCCGCCATCACTACGGTGCGCAGCAGGATATCGTAATTCTGTGGAAGAAGCAGTTCGGCATAGGTCTTGAGGGTGAATTCCTCTTTTACCACGCCGGAAAATTCGTCGATCGAGTAAAAGCTTTGCCACAGAAGCGCGAAAAGAGAGCCGATATAGACCCCGCCAAGCCACAAGAGCGGTGGCGCCAGCAACAGCGCCAGCAGAACCCGCGGACGGCGCCAGAAAAGCGCGCTCAGCCGGTCAGCCATGCCCATGGCCTGGGCCTTCTGCCCGCCGCCGGCGCTCATGCCTCCGCCTCCATCAGATGCAGGGCCCCCACGTCCCATGCCAGCCCCACCTCGGCCCCAGGTTCTGGCAGGGCGCCACCGGCGGGTACCAGCACGGCCAATTCCTGCCCGTGGCTGCTGACCGCAACGCGCGTGCCCGATCCCAGATAGCGCAGCGCCGTAACCCTGCCGGTAAGCATCGCCCCCTTGAGCGGGCACAGGCGCATCGCCTCTGGCCGCAGGCTGGCCCAGCGGGGTGCGTCACCGAACATCCGCGTCACCTCGGGCGGCAAAAGGTTGGAGGAGCCGACAAAGTCCGCCACGAACCGGGTCGCGGGGCGTTCATAGATGTCGGCGGGGCTGCCGACCTGAATGATGCGCCCTTGATTGAAGACCGCCACCTGATCGGCCATGCTCAGGGCTTCCCCCTGATCGTGCGTTACAAAAACAAAAGTGATTCCAAGCCGTTGCTGAAGGTTTTTTAACTCATCCTGCATGGCTTCGCGCAATTTCAGATCCAGCGCGCCCAGGGGTTCGTCAAGCAACAGCACCTTTGGTTCATTGATCAGCGCCCGGGCCAGTGCCACCCGCTGCCGCTGCCCGCCCGAAAGTTGCGCCGGCTTGCGCGACCCGAAGTCGCCAAGTTTTACCAGCTCCAACATCTCATCGGCGCGAGCATGGCGCGCGGCGCGCCCCACCCCCTTGACCATCAGCCCATAGGCCACATTGTCGCGCACCGTCATATGCGGAAACAGCGCGTAATCCTGAAAGACCGTATTCACATTGCGCTGGTTCGGCGGCAGATCGCCCGCACTATCGCCAAGGATCAGCACCTCACCCGATGTGGGGCCTTCAAAGCCAGAAATCAGCCGTAAAGAGGTGGTCTTGCCCGACCCCGAAGGCCCCAACATGGCGAAAAAGGCGCCTTCGGCAATCGAAAGGCTAACATTGTCCACCGCACGGACTGGCCCATAGTGGCGCGATACATTGCGAAATTCGACAGCCGCTGTCATGAAAAAATCCATTATTGCGGCGCAGGCGCGTTAAAGCGCCTGACCGGAAGTTGGGAAAAGGACCGGATGCGGCATTAAAAGCCGCACCCGGTCAGGGAGATGCTGTTTACCGGCCGCCGATTACGCCGATATAGTCGCTGACCCAGCGGTAATAAGGCACACAAGTCCCCGCACCCTGCGCGCAGTTAGAGGTGGGCGTGGTCCAGAAATGGATCTTCTCGAAATCATCGAGACCGTTGGCCGTACAGCCTTCCGCGGTCTGCATGCCGGACCCGTTCGTACAGGCCGCCGGCACCACCGGGACCGAACCGAACCAGACCGACAGGTCGGACTGCAGGTTGGAGGAGAGCGTATGTTCCATCCATTTGTAGGCGCAGTTCGGATGGGCGGCATCAGCCTCCATCATCGTTGTGTCTGCCCAGCCCGTTGCGCCCTCTACCGGGATGGTTGAGGCGATGGGCTGCCCTTCGGACTGCAACAGCCCCACCTGGAACGGCCAGGAGCCAGAGGCAACAACCCCTTCGTTCTTGAAATCGTCGATCTGGATCATCGCATCATGCCAGTACCGACCCACAAGGGTTCGCTGTTGACGCAAGAGGTCGAGTGCGGCCTTGTACTGATCCTCGTTCAACTCATAAGGCGAGGTGATCCCAAGATCAGGGTTATGCGTCATGAGATAAAGTGCTGCATCCGCCACATGGATCGGCCCGTCATAGGCCTGCACCCGCCCCTTGTTCGAGGCACCATCTGGCAGGGTCTGTTCTTCGAACACGACCGACCAGCTTGTCGGCGGCTCGGGGAAGACATTCGTGTTATACATCAACACGTTGGGGCCCCATTGATAGGGCACGCCATAATGAACCCCATCGACGGTATGCCACGGGGCATTCTGCAGCCGTTCGTCCAGCGTTGACCAGGAGGGGACAAGATCGGTGTTGATCGGCTGCACCCGGCCACCCGCGACCAGCCGCAACGAGGCGTCGCCAGAGGCGGTCACAAGGTCAAAACCGCCTTCGTTCATCAGCGCGACCATCTCGTCCGAGGTGTTGGCGGTCTTGATATTGACCATGCAGCCCGTCGCCTCTTCGAACTTCGTCACCCAGTCAAATTCCGGAACAGTTTGGCCGCGCTCGACATAGCCGGGCCATGCGACGATATTCAGAGCGCCCTCGCCTTCGCCCACCTCCGTCATCTGCGCCATGGCCACATTTGACCAGACCATGGCCAGGATCGTTGTACCCGTCAGTAGCTTTTTCATTGCATCAATCCTCCCGTTTTTTTGCCCTGCAGTGCTCCTGTCGTACTTACCGCACCGGCATCGACAGCCCGCAGAACCCCCTTGTCGCTGAAACTACTCTATGCCGCGCGGCTTCAATCGCAATATCAAAATAAAGAATGGAGATATCGGTTTTACCGATTGACCGGTGGTTGGAAAATCCACCCCACCCGCCCCGCGAAAGGCTGCGTGATTAGCGTTCAGGCACGGCGGTTTCGGCGGCGCGGATGAAATTGCGCGCGACAGGCGACAGGGGCGCACCCTTACGCCAGACCAGCCCCACCTGAACCGTGGGCAAATCGCCCGAAACATCCCGAAATTCGATCCGGTCCCCCTCCAGCGACCAAGGCCGGTAGACCAGCGACGGCAAAAGCGCCACCCCGGCGCCTGTGGCAACCAGACTCCGCACCGCTTCGACCGAACGGGTGCGGAAGGCCACATTTGGTTTGACCGACATGGCCGCCATCAAGAGACGGGTGGATTCCTCGATCTCGTCAACCGTCAACACGATCAACTGCTCCGTCGCAAGATCCGCTAGCGAAATCGCCTCCGCATCCGCCAGCCTATGGCCGGTCGGCA
>JBARVM010000248.1:0-1860 GCA_049646265.1 Paracoccaceae bacterium | reverse complement strand
CCCCCTCTGCTCCACCAAATATTCCTGTTATTCTATTGATATTCTTCTATATTATAGGGGTTTATTTGTCTTTTCCCCCGATTATTCCCCCAATAGATATCAGAATTAAGAAGAATATCCGCGAGCGACTTATCCGGCTTGAAGCCCACAGCCCGCACCCAGTTTTGAAATCGCAAATATGTATCGCGGGCGGCTAGAATCGAGCCACCGTTCACGACGCGCTGCACCCCCACGTTGGCGTCAATCCAGGCCTGCACGGGGTCTTTGCCTTGCACCAATCGATCAGCGCCAGGGGACTGTATCGGGAATGATGAAATTGCGCGAGCGGGTCAGCCGCACCATGGACTGGCCTCGAC
Source organism: Paracoccaceae bacterium (assembly GCA_049646265.1). Taxonomy (GTDB): domain Bacteria; phylum Pseudomonadota; class Alphaproteobacteria; order Rhodobacterales; family Rhodobacteraceae; genus TMP-24. The sequence continues at coordinate 1,504 of JBARVM010000248.1, read as the reverse complement.
CCCGAATTTGTCCGTATCAATGATCGGTATGGGTGGGTGAATTCATACGACTGACGGGAGCCCTGGCTATTTGATGCAGAAACTCAAGCCAGAGTTGATGGACTGGGCCTGGTGGAAGCATTTGTGGTGAGCGGCGTTGGCGGGAACAAACAGGGTGCCAGCGACCTGCGGGGCGCCTCAGACAAAGGGGTCGTGCGACCATTGCAAAAGCGCCTGCCGTTGGCGGGGGCGGCAGAAGATGTCGCCCGGCTGACAGTTAGCACGGATCTGTCCGGCATGTCTGGCAAAACCCCGCCAACGCGCGATTTGAAGACGGTCGATCGCATCGATGCGGCGGCCCATGTAATAGCGGCAGTACCATTGAAACCAGCCGCGCGGGTCAGGTCCGACGATCCAGCCCTTTTGCCGCCAGACCTGCAGCGGTTGCCGGCTTTTTATCCCGAAATGGTTCAGGGCCGGGTCCGCCTTGGCGCTGATCCGCGCATTCTGAAACCATTCCGCCGGGAACTCGGCGGTACAGTCATTCAGATAGCGGCCTTCGAAAACGCCCATTTCCAGCATCTGTTTCGGCGAATAGACCGGCGCAAATCCCTCGGCTAGCCCTTTGCCCTCTGGCTGGACAAGGCGGTAGCGATAGCCGCTTTGCATGCGATCATTGACGGTGATCTCGACGTTTCGGCTCATGGATCGGGTCGTTACCCTTGCAGGGGTTCAGGTATCCAGATTTTCCACATTCAGCGCGTTTTGCTGGATGAACTCGCGGCGGGGTTCGACGACATCGCCCATCAGCTTGGTGAAAAGATCGTCTGCCTCGGCGAGATCGTCGACCTTGACCTGCAAGAGCGTGCGCGCCGACGGGTCCAGCGTGGTTTCCCAAAGCTGTTCGGGGTTCATTTCGCCAAGCCCCTTGTAGCGTTGCAGGGTCAGGCCCTTTTCGCCTTCCTGAAGGATTGCCGACAAAAGCTCTGTCGGGCCATGGATCGCCTGTTCGCGGTCCTTGCGAACCAGACGGGCCAGCGCGCCATAGGTTTCCTGTAGCTGGGCCGTGTGGGACGCGAGCCGCCGCGCCTCTACCGACCGCAGGCAGGGGCCGTCCAATGTGCGCACCTCTTCCACCCCGCGCAGCGAGCGGACAAAACGCAACCCGTGATCCTGTGTCGGGCGGCCGGTCCAGCCGCGTTCATATTCGGCTGCGATGGCATCCAGCCGGGCGGCGACCGTTTCGGCAACACCCTGCGCATCGGCATCTACGCGGCCGGGCAACAGCGCCCCAGCGATGGCCGATTGTTCCAGAATATGCTGGGGATAATGGGTCGGGAAGGCCTGCAGGCTGCGCCGGACCGCGCGCGCCTCTTCAACGGTGCGGGCCAGATCGGCGCCGGTGATCTCTTCACCCGTGCCGAGCTTCAGCACCGCGCCCTCGACACCCGCCTGAATGAGATATTCCTCCAGTGCAGATTGGTCCTTGAGGTAAACCTCTGACTTGCCGCGTGCGACTTTGTAA
>JBARVM010000247.1:0-23674 GCA_049646265.1 Paracoccaceae bacterium | reverse complement strand
CCTTCGGAGCAGGTCGTCGGCTCTCTCGCGCAGACCGGTGCGGGACTTGCTACACGAGCGCATCGTGTTGTCCGGACGACATCGGCAGACGCCGGAAGCCGGACAGATATCTCAACGCTGTCAAAATCTTGCGAAGGATGACTGGTGGAGTCGAGGGGGATCGAACCCCTGACCTCGTCATTGCGAACGACGCGCTCTCCCAACTGAGCTACTGCCCCGTACCGGCTGCTCATGTGGCCGAGCGCGACAAAAATGTCAAGATGGGGCTGTCGGACCGCGGGAAATTTCCGCTGCGGGCCGCCTCCGCCCGCCTCAGGCCTGCGCGCCGATATTCGCCAGCGCAAAGCGCTCGATTTCCGCCGCCGGCCGGGCGCCGGGCAGGCGCGCCACCTCGCGACCCTTGTGCCAGAGGATCAAAAGCGGGATGCCGCGGATGCCCATCCGCTGGGATACCACCGGGAAATCCTCCGTGTTGATCTTGGCGAAGCGCACCTTGCCCGCCAACGCCAGCGCCGCCTTGGCAAATTCCGGTGCCATCATCCGGCAGGGTCCGCACCAGGGCGCCCAATAGTCGATCAGCATCGGAAGGTCGTCGCCCTTCACCGACTTATCATGCACGGCGAGGTCAAGTTCGGCCACCTTGCCTGCCACCAGTTTCTCGCCACAGATCGCGCAGAGCGGTGTCTCTGCCAGCCGCGCGGCGGGAAAACGGTTCATCTGGCCACAGGCAGCGCAGGTCAGTTTCAACATCTCGGTCATGGCAACCTCTTACACGGTTCGCTGATCATATCGGGTGCCAATGCCCGCCCTGCAAGGTCAGAGCAACGCCTCCTCCTCGCCCGTCACATCGACCCCCATAGCTTCCAGCCCGCTTTCGAGGTTCTCGGCCAGATGCGGCATGCCCATCAGATAGTCCGCGGTTGGCGTCGTCGCCTCGGTCCGCGCCATTTCCACCGCCTCGTCGAACTCCTCGGCATCAAAACTGCCCCGGCCGATCCAGGCGACCGCTGTCAATTCCGCCTTCTCGTCGTCATTCAGATTGGCGATGAAGTCGCGCAGTTCGGCAGCGGCAACGCTGCCTTCGCGGGCAAGAAAAACGACCTGAATGGCGGTCGAGACAGCAAGTTCGATCATGGCGCGGGTTCCTTCTGTTAACCCAGTTGAGCATGCCTCAGCGGCGCCCGCCTTGTCCGAGATCAAATCGCGCCTGTCTTGCCGGGCAGTTCCTCGCCTTGAAGATGGGGCTTTGAGCCCACGGCTACCAATGCCGCAGACAGCATGAATGTCCGAGATGGTACAATATCGACGCGAACGCCTAACACTACTGGCAATACTGCTGTGTGCCTGTCGTACTAGAATAAATTTTTTTGAACTATTGAAGCCAACGATACCAACAGCATGAGTATTCCGAAAGAAACGATTGCTTTGTGAAAATACGACCAAAGGGTTCGAATCCTCATATTGTACAACTTAGGGCGTTCTTTTTCGAGAGCCGCGTCACCCCGTTTAGCAATTTTTTCTATATCCTCTGCGCCAGTGGGTAACTTTATCTGCTTTAGGAATTCATAGCCCCGCGAAAAGTGCAATTTCCGGCGTTCGGCTTTCTTATGGGTAACAACGATGCCGTATAAACCAAGTAAAACCACGGCCATTGACGCGAAAATATCTTTTATATCAAAGCCTAAGTCACTGAAAGAAAAGGTCACGATTCCAGATACGGCGAGAGCAACAAGGTTCGTGGTGGAATTTATGTGTTCCTCATGAAAGCGGGCGTGGGCTCGTTCTTCCTCATAGAGACGAAGGTAAAGCTCAGTACTATTCGTTTTGTCAAGATCTGCCATCTAAGAATACTCTCCCTAGCTCTTCGGTTTGATGCTGTGTGTGATACTGCTAAATCTCGATTTTCTCGACCAGTGAAAATCCTCCATTAAGGCAAGTAGTCACTGAATTTGAAGCTGACCCGAAAACTTACAGGTCGCGCAAGAAGTAATTGAATTAATGGCAAGCTGACCTTCGGAAGCTACACGTCAAAGGCAGCTCAGTCCCGCTCACCGGGCGTTCAGCCGGAGACGTTGTCCGGGATCGCTGACAAGACCCCGGCTAGGGGCATGTCGCGGCGGCGCGTCTCAGGCCGCAGCCATCCAGAGCGCGACCCCGGCAAGGAGCACGCCGAACACTGTGTTGAGCCGCCGCGCCGACCGTTCGCTGCGGAACTGCGCGGCAAGCCGGTCGCCGATCAGCGTCCATAGCGTGAAGGCCAGAAGGTTGTTCAAAGTGAAGACTGTGGTGATCCAGACAACTGTCGCCGGTCCTTCCGCCACCGTCAGGAACTGCGAGAACATGAGCGCGATGATCACATAGGCCTTGGGGTTCAAAAGCAGCAGGATCGCCCCGGTGCCAAACCCGGCAGGCCTTGCACCCACCGGGCTACCTGTGGCCCCGGCGCGCAGAAACCCCCATGCAAGCCAAAGGACATAGCCCACCCCCGCCCAGCGCAGCGCCCCATAGGTTGCGGGCGCGGCCTGTGCGGCGGCGGCGAAGCCAAGCCCGATCACCAGCGTCATCACCCAGGTCGCGACGTGATAACCGGCCGAGGCGGGCATCGTCGCGACAAGGCCAAAGCGCGCGCCCGCAGCGGCGAAGAACATGTTGCCCGGCCCGGGGCTGTAGGCCAACGGGAAAAGAAAAAGGATCAGGGCAAGGGTAAGTTCGGTCATCGCCACCTCCGACATGGTGGGGCGAATTTGGCGCGCGCGGTGGCAGCGGGCGACCCGGAACCTGCGGAATGGTACTATCCGCCCCGAGAGTGTCGGGGCGGATAGGCTACGCACAAACGCGTGCGCATAAGACAGGCAAACAAACGACGACTGTCTATTCTGCGGCGTCCAGATAATCTTCCAGCGGCGGGCAGATGCAGACCAGATTGCGGTCGCCATAGACATTGTCGACCCGACCCACCGGCGGCCAGTACTTGTCGATGCGGAAGGCCCCGGGCGGGAAACAGCCCTGCTCGCGGCTATAGGGCCGGTCCCATTCGCCGATCAGCGCGCTGACGGTGTGGGGGGCATGTTTCAACGGGTTGTTTCCCGCATCAATCTCGCCGCGTTCGATCTGCGCAATCTCTTCGCGGATCGACAGCATGGCGGCGATGAAACGGTCCAACTCTGCCTTGGTCTCGGATTCCGTCGGCTCCACCATCAGCGTTCCCGCAACCGGCCAGCTCATCGTTGGCGCGTGGAACCCGTTGTCGATCAGGCGCTTGGCGATATCGTCCACCGTTACATGCGCAGTGTCCGCAAAGGCGCGCGGATCAAGGATACATTCATGCGCCACCCGGCCACCTGCGCCCTTGAACAGCACTGGAAAGGCACCTTCGAGCCGTTTGGCGATATAGTTGGCATTGAGGATCGCCACCTTGGTCGCCTGCGTCAGACCAGAGCCGCCCATCATCAGCACATAAGCCCAGGAGATCGGCAGGATAGAGGCAGACCCATAGGGCGCCGCCGAAACCGGCCCCTCGGCCCCGCCGATGTCGGGATGGCCCGGCAGATGTGGCGCCAGATGTGCCTTGACGCCAATGGGGCCCATGCCGGGCCCCCCGCCGCCATGAGGGATGCAGAAGGTCTTGTGCAGGTTCAGGTGGCTGACATCACCGCCAAGATCGCCCGGTCGCACCAGCCCCACCATGGCGTTCATGTTGGCCCCGTCAATATAGACCTGACCGCCATGATCATGGGTGATCTTGCAGACCTCCTTCACCGTTTCCTCGAAAACCCCGTGGGTGGACGGATAGGTGATCATGCAGGCCGCAAGCGCATTGCCCGCCGCCTCTGCCTTGGCGCGGAAATCGTCAAGGTCGATATCACCGTTTTCGCGCGACTTGACCACGACAACCTTCATCCCGACCATCTGAGCAGAGGCCGGGTTGGTCCCATGCGCCGAAACCGGGATCAGGCAGATGTTGCGCGCGCCCTCTCCCCGCGAACGGTGGTAGGCCATGATGGTCAAAAGACCGGCATATTCGCCCTGCGCCCCGGAGTTGGGCTGCAGGCTCATCGCGTCATAGCCGGTGATCTGGCAGAGCTTGGCCGACAGATCCTTGAGCATCTCGTGATAGCCTTCGACCTGCTCATGCGGGGCAAAAGGATGGATATTGGCAAATTCCGGCCAGGTGATCGGCATCATTTCCGCCGCCGCATTCAGCTTCATCGTGCAGGAACCAAGCGGAATCATCGCCCGGTCCAGCGCCAGATCGCGGTCGGCCAGTCGGCGCATATAGCGCATCATCTCTGTCTCGGCGCGGTTCATGTGAAAGACCGGATGGGTCAGATAATCGGTCTTGCGCAAAAGCTTGTCCGGCACCCGGTAATCGGGGGTCAGATCGTCATCCTTCTGGTCGATACCAAAAGCCCGCCAAAGCCGCGAAACGGTGGCCCGCCGCGTCGTCTCGTCAAGGCTGATCCCCAGTTTGGTCGTCCCGACAATGCGCAGGTTGATCCGTTCTTTCCGGGCGGCCTTGGCGATGACCTGCTGCATCGGCCCCACATCGACCGTGATCGTATCAAAACAATATTTCGGCTCTACCTTGTAACCTGCCGCCTCCAACCCCTTGGCCACGCGCACCGTTTTGCGGTGGATCCTCTGGGCAATGGCCTTCAGCCCCTCGGGCCCGTGAAAGACCGCGTAGAAAGAGGCCATGTTGGCCAGTAGCGCCTGAGCGGTACAGACGTTCGAGGTGGCCTTTTCCCGGCGGATATGCTGTTCGCGCGTCTGCAGGCTCAGCCGGTACGCCCGCCCGCCCTGCGCGTCGATCGACACGCCGACAATCCGGCCCGGCATGTCACGCTTATGCTTGTCCTTGCAGGCCATATAGGCCGCCGAAGGCCCGCCAAAACCCATCGGCACGCCAAAGCGCTGGGTGGAGCCCACCGCAATATCGGCCCCCATGGCGCCCGGCTCTTTCAGGATGGTCAGCGCCAGCGGGTCGGCAATGACGATGCCCAGGGCGCCCACCTCATGCAGGGCGGCAATCGGTTTGGTGAAATCCATCAGATGTCCGTGCGTACCCGGATACTGGAAGATCGCCGCGAAATATTTCGACGCATCCATGTGACGCGGATCGCCGACAAAGACCTCTATTCCCAAAGGCGCCGCGCGGGTCTGCATCACCGCGATATTCTGCGGATGGCATTCCTGATCGACGAAGAAGACCGAGGATTTGGATTTGGAGATACGATGCGCCATTGTCATCGCCTCAGCCGCCGCCGTGGCCTCATCCAGAAGCGAGGCATTGGCAATTTCCAACCCGGTCAGATCGCAAACCATGGTCTGGAAATTCAACAAAGCCTCCAGCCGGCCTTGGCTGATTTCCGGTTGATAGGGGGTATAGGCCGTATACCAGGCCGGATTTTCCAGAATATTGCGCTGAATGGCTGGCGGCGTGACGGTGCCGTAATAGCCCTGACCGATCATCGACGAAAAGACCCGGTTCTTCTTGGCCACCTGCCGCATGAACCACAAAAGTTCGCGTTCAGACTTCGGTTTACCGAATTCGAGCGGTTTTTGCTGCCGCAGGCTTTTGGGAATGGTCTGATCGATCAGCTCGTCAAGATCCTTGACACCCAGAACCTGCAGCATCTCTGCCATTTCTGCGGGCGAGGGGCCGATGTGACGGCGGTTGGCAAAGTCATAGGGCAGATAGTCAGACGGGGTGAACGGCATTTTCAGCTCCTGAAAGATGGGATGCCGGGGTGACAAGGACCAGTCATCAACCCCGGAGTTTGGCAAGAAAGGCGCAAGCCGCGCCGCCCTCAGCCGATCAGTTCATTATAGGCGTCTTCGTCCATATATTCGTCGAGAACGGCCAGATCATCGATCTTCATCTTGAAGAACCAGGCCGCACCCGTAGGGTCGCTGTTCACCAAACCGGGGTTATCGACCAGCTTTTCATTCACCTCGACGATTTCACCGTCCAGCGGCGCCAGAATATCCGATGCGGCCTTGACGCTTTCGATGACGGCAGCGTCGTCGCCCTTTGCAACCATGGTTTCCACTTCTGGCAATTCGACAAACACCACATCGCCAAGCTGTTCGGCCGCATGTTCGGTGATGCCCACAACCACAACATCGCCTTCGACGCGCAGCCACTCATGTTCTTCAGTATATTTCATCATTAGCTCCTGATGATGTCAGCGTTTGTAATTGGTTGGATGGAAGGGCATCGGCACAATTTCGGCAGGCAGACGTTTGCCCCGGACCTCTCCATAGATCACTGTGCCCTCGGCCATTGCGGCAGGCAAGTAGCCCATTGCCATTGGCGCCTCGACCGAGGGGCCAAAACCGCCCGAGGTGATGATGCCGATCGGCTCGGCGCTGTCGGCACTGGCGAAAAGCGTCGTACCTTCGCGCATTGGCGCACGGCCTTCGGGCCGCAGCCCGACCCGGCGCCGCGCCGGGCCATCGGCAAGCTCGGCCAGAATCCGCGAAGCACCGGGAAAACCCCCTGCCCGCGTGCCACCTGCGCGGCGTGCCTTCTGGATCGCCCAGACAAGGTTCGCCTCTACCGGGCTTGTCGCCTCGTCAATATCATGGCCGTAAAGGCACATGCCCGCTTCCAGCCGCAGGGAATCGCGCGCGCCAAGGCCAATAGGTGCCACACCCGGTTGCGCCAGAAGCGCCTCGCAAAGTTGGGTTGCACGGTCTGCGGGCACCGAAATCTCATAACCATCCTCGCCCGTGTAGCCAGAGCGGGAGATCCACAGATCAGCCCCGCCCCAACCGCTTATGGCAACATCCATGAACCGCATCGCCGCCGCCTCGGGCACGAGTGCCGCGAGCGCAGCCTCCGCCATCGGACCCTGCAGGGCGACGAGGGCCCGGTCGGTGACCGGCAGCACCTCGCAACTGTCCGACAGATGCGCCTGCAGATGGCCAAAGTCGTGATCCTTGCGCGCGGCATTCACCACCAAGAACAGGTGATCACCGCGATTGGCAAACATCAGATCGTCGAGGATCCCGCCCACCTCATTGGTGAAAAGCCCATAGCGCTGCCGCCCCTCGGCCAGCCCCGCCACATCCACCGGCACCAGCCGTTCCAACGCAAGGGCCGCGTCTTCCAGTCGGCCGGATTTTGGCCGCAGGATAACCTGCCCCATATGGCTGACATCGAAAAGGCCCGCAGCGCTGCGCGTATGCAGATGTTCCTTTAGAACGCCCATCGGATATTGCACGGGCATCTCGTAACCCGCAAAGGGCACCATCTTGGCCCCAAGGCGCAGGTGCAGGTCAAAAAGTACCGTCCGGCTCAGGTCGGCCATCGCCGTCCCCCCTATTTTGATGCTGCCGGTGGTCATATGCCCGGCATCGTTGCAGACAGGATTATCCTGCCCTTCCGATGCCCCCCCTGTCCTTTTGCCTGAGATCGTTATCCCGTCGGCGGGCCACCAAAGGCCTCTCTCCAGAGTTTCGTGATCAGGACGGTTCGTTGCGCCTGAGAGTTTACCGGGGCGGTTGCTCCTTCGGCACCGAGGGGGTCTGAACCCCGCCGGATTCTCCCGAACCTGACGGCGGCTTGGTAGCGCAGTAGTTTGCGCAAATCAATAGCCAAGAACAGAAGCGCAAAAACAGAGGCTCGAAATTGGCCGGTCGGATCGGCCTTACTTGAATCGCTCTGCGCCAACCCATAGGGTTACGCGACATCCCGGAACAGAGAGTGATATGAGCCTTAATATCGACCGCACCCTGCGTCAGGCAAAACAAGCCCTGAGGGACGGCAACCCCATTGCCGCCAGTCAGGTGTTGCTGGCCGAACATCGGCGTATCCCCTCCAACCCGCGGCTGATCGCGGCGCTGGCGGATGTGCAAAAGGTCCGTACTGGCCTGCCAGCCCGCCCCTTTGGCCCGGCCCATTTGCAACGGATCATGCAGATACAGGCACAAGCCGGTCCCAAGGCTGCCGTGGAAGAGGCTCAAATGGCCGCGCTGCTTGATCCCGGCAGCGCCATTGCCCACGGCTTGCTGGGCAGTATCCTGATGAGTCTGTCACTGCCCGAAGCGGCGCTACCCCCCCTGCGTACCGCCTTTCGACTGGACCCTTCAGACATCACCGCCGGGGTAAACCTGTCGATCGCATTACGACGCTCCGAAGAACCTGCCAAAGCGGTCGAGGTTGCCCGAGCCGTCCTGAAGCGCAAGCCGGGCTTCCCGCCGGCTATGGCGGCGCTGGCCCAGGCCCTGGCCGAGGATGGCTGGCCCAGGGAGGCGGCGGAGGTCCTGAGCAAGCTCTCCCTCCTGCAGCCGAACGACTCGACCGTCTATCAGGAATATGCCAAGGCCTTGGCAGCTGCCCAGCTTTTTGATGAAGCAGCAGAACCATTGCGAAAAGCCGTAAAGCTCGATCCGAAAAACAGCAGCGCCCTTAATGATCTGGGCAATAACGCTATCGGTACCGGCGATTTCGCAACTGCCTGCGAACATTTTGAAGCAGCAGTTTCCGCCGCGCCGCGTATCGCCACGGGCTATTACAACATCACGCGGGCCCGCGACATCGAAAAGGGCGATCCAATTATTGCGACCTTGCGGGATCTTGCGGAAAATTCCAGCCAGCCGCAGGACAGGATGTATGCCTATTTCGGGCTGGCCAAGGCTTTGGAAGATATTGGCGATGTCGATGGAAGCTTTGCCGCTCTTGCCGCGGCAAACGCCACAAGGCGCGCCGAATATCCCTTTGACCGCGACCAGGAAGCCAAGATCTTTACGATGATGAAGGAACGGCTTTGGCAAGAAGATGCGGTCTTGCCCCTGGACAACCTGGCACCGGCCCGTCGCAGACCGATCTTCATTCTGGGCATGATGCGTTCCGGCACGACCTTGATGGAGCAGATCATCTCCTCCCACTCGACGGTCTACGGCGCGGGAGAGCTGGATTTCATGGGCAAGGTCGTCCGCGCCGAAATGCGCGACGGCACGGCACCTTTGGACAGGGCAGCAATGGGGCGTATCCGTAAGGCCTATCTGGACCGGATCGACCAACTGCCGGGTGACAAGCCGGTGCTCGTCGACAAGATGCCCGCCAATTTCATCCTTGTCGGGGCCATTCGCGCCGCCTTGCCAGACGCCAGCATCATCCATATGCGTCGCGACCCGATCGCCGTCTGCTGGTCGATCTTTCAGAAAAACTTCGCCGGCACCCGTGTGCGGTTCACCAATGATCTGACCGACATCGCCTGGTATTACGACCAATATGCCGACATGATGGATTTTGCTGCGAAACAGGCGCCTGGCGCTTTTCTGAATGTCGATTATGCAGAACTGACCAAGACTCCCGAACCGACCATTCGCCGCGCGCTCGACCATTGCCAACTGCCCTTTGAGGCAGCGTGCCTCTCTCCGCAAGACAACAAGCGGCGCATCCTGACGGCCAGCTTCAAACAGGCGCGCAGCGGCATTTATCAGGGCAGCACCACCAAATGGCGCGGCTTTGAACCGCACCTGAAACCGCTGATCGACCATTTCGCCAAGTAAGACTGATGGCGAAGCGCCTAATAGCCCCGCTTTCGATCCACGAGATAAAGCAAAGGCTCACCCGCCAGACTGCGGCTGATATTGTCGGCGATAACCTCGCACGCGCTGGTCGTGCGGGTGTCGGCAGCAATATGGGGTGTGACAGTGACCCGTGGATGGCGCCAATAGGGGTGATCGGCAGGCAAGGGTTCGACACGAAAGACGTCGAGCGTCGCATGACCGACCTGCCCCTTATCCAGCGCCTCCAACAGGGCCTTATCGTCGATCAGCGGCCCGCGCCCGGGGTTGATGATCACGGCGCCCGGTTTCATCACAGCCAAGGCGGCCGCGTCGATGATATCGGTCGTGTCGGCCGTCAGCGGCATCAGCAAGACGACGAAATCGGCGCGCGACAGCACCTCCGCCATCCCCGCCTTGCCTGAATGACATTCGACCCCTTCGATGGATTTCTGGCTGCGGCTCCAGCCCAGCACCTGAAAGTTCAAGGCCGCCAGCGCCCGGGCAGAGGCGGCCCCCAACGCCCCCAGACCGAGAACAGCAACCGTGCGTTCGCGCGCCAGTGGCGGCAGGATCGTATTGCGCCAGACACCGTCCTGCCCGTGGATATGGGCGTCCATGCCAAGATGGTGGCGAAGGACATGGCCCACCACATATTCCACCATACCTTCGGTCAGCTCCGGGTTGACCATCCGCGCGAGTGGTTGCGTGATCGTTTCATTGACCGTCAGCCGCTCAACCCCCGCCCACAGGCTCAACACCGCCCGGCAGCCGGTAAAGGGTCGAAAATCGCTGATCGTGTCGCCGGGCGCATAGATGATGAAGTCGACCAACGCCGGATCGCCGGGCTGATCGGAAAGCTCCGCCTCTATCCCCCGTTTGCGCAGGGTCGCGCGCAAGGGCGCCTCGAACTCTTGCCAGTTGGCCTTACCGGCGGCAAAGAAAATTCTGGTCATTTGTTACCTTGGTCTGTGGATATGCGCGCTTTGCACCAGCCCGAAGCCGGCCAGCAGGATGATCATCGCCGATCCCCCGTAAGAGACAAGCGGCAATGGTAGGCCGACCACCGGCAACAGCCCCATCACCATGCCCATATTGATCGCCAGCAACCAGAAAAAGGCCGAGGCGATGCCCATGGTCATCAAGGCCCCGAACCTGTCCTTGTTGCTGATGGCAGACAGAAAGCAGAACCCGATCAAGAGCACATAAAGGCACAAAAGCGAAAAGGCCCCGACAAAGCCAAATTCTTCGGCAAGGGTGTTGAAGATGAAGTCGGTATGTTTTTCGGGCAGGAAGTTGAGCTGCGCCTGCGTGCCCTGCATGAAGCCCTTGCCGCTCCAACCGCCTGAACCGAGCGCGATCTTGGCCTGCATGATATTGTAACCCGACCCCAAAGGATCCGCCTCCGGGTTCAGGAACGTGTCGATCCGGCGGAACTGATAATCCTCGATCAGTTGCCAGTCGGTGCCTTTGCTTTCAAAGACCGCAAAGATCAGCCCCGCCGCCAGCAGGGCAACCGTGCCGAAATACCAAAAGCTGACCCCTGCCACCAGCATCACCGCACCGCAGGTCATCAGCAGGAGCACCGCATTGCCAAGGTTGGGCTGCTTGAGAACCAGCGCCACGGGAATCAACGTCAGGATCACCGGCACCAGAACCCAGAAGGGCCGGGAAATCTTGGCAGGATGCAGCCAGTCGTAATAGGCGGCCAACAACAGAACCAGCGAGATTTTCATCAGCTCCGATGGCTGGAACCGCACCGGCCCGATGTCGATCCAACGTTGCGCGCCCATACCGACACTGCCGAACAATTCCACCGCAACGAGCAGAAGCACCGAAAAGACATAGCCGACCACCGAGAGATTCCGCCAGACGCCGATCGGCACGAAGGCGACGAAGAACATGCCGATCATTCCGGCGACAAAGCGCTTTACCTGCGGTTCCGCCCAAACCTCCGGTCGACCACCGGCGATGGAGTAAAGCATCAGGAACCCGACGCAGGAAATCGCGATCAATAGAAAGACGATGGCCCAGTTCACATAAAGGATCTTGCGCCAGCCGGTGGGGACGACCCCGAGGTTATAGTCAAGGTAGGTCATGCGCGCGAAGTGCCCTTCTGATAAAGGACAGGATCCGCAAGGGGCAGGGCATTGCGCTCTTCCTCTATCCGGCGGCGCTGGCCTTGCGGATAGACGCTAAGCGGCGGGAAACCGTCATAAAGCGCCTGCAGGAGAATATCGCGCGCAACTGGCGCGGCCACCGCCGACCCGCCGCCGCCATGTTCGACCACGACCGCGACGGCGACCTTGGGCGCATCATAGGGCGCATAGCAGACGAAAAGCGCATGGTCGCGGCGCTCCCATGGCAGGTCGCTGTTTGAAACGACGCCGCTGGCCCGTTCCGCCGCACTGATATTGCGAACCTGGCTGGTGCCTGTCTTGCCGGCCATCTGCGCTGTTTCCTCCACAACGCGGCTGGCCGACGCGGTGCCGTGTTTGCCATTGACCACCTGAAACAACCCCTTGCGGACAGAGGCAAGATGGCGCTCGTCTAGACCAAGCGGGGGGGCCTCGGAAACCGGCTGCTCTATATCGCCGATGGCGCGGATCAGCCGCGGGGCGATGGCCCGGCCCGTGGCGACACGCCCGACCATGACCGCCAGCTGCAAGGGTGAGGCCAGCACATAGCCCTGACCGATCGCGCTGTTCAGTGTGTCGCCGATCAGCCAGTCCTTGCCATAGCGCGCCACTTTCCATGCCTTGTCCGGCGCCAGCCCCTCGGAAATGGCCGAAAGCGGCAGGTCGTGCTTGACCCCAATCCCCAGCCGCCGCGCCATTTCGGCAATCTTGTCGATGCCGACCCTTTGCGCGATGTCATAGTAAAAGACGTCGCAGGACTGTTCGAGACTATAGGTCAGATCCACCCCGCCATGGCCGCCACGCTTCCAGCAATGGAACTTGCGGTCGCCCAGCTCCATATAGCCCGGACAATGGATCCTTTCTTCGGTGTCGATGACCCCTGCGCTCAAGGCCGCCAGAGCTGTCACCATCTTGAAGGTGGAACCGGGCGGATAGGCGCCCTGCACAGTCTTGTCGGCCAGCGGCCGGTGATCATTCTCCAAAAGCGCGTTGTAGTCGGTGGTGGAAATGCCGCGCACGAAAAGGTTGGGGTCAAATCCGGGGGTCGAGCCGATGGCCAGAACATCGCCATCTGCAAGGTCTAGAACCACCGCCGCCGCACTTTCGGCACCAAGCCGCGCCATGACATAATTTTGCAACTGCGCGTCAATGGTCAGGCGCAGGTTCTTGCCCGGCTCCCCCTCGCGCCGGTCAATCTCGCGCATTTCGCGGCCAGTGGCGTTCACCTCGATCCGGCGGGTGCCTGCCTTGCCGCGCAAAAGATCCTCCAACTTGGCCTCGACCCCCAGCTTGCCGATCTGGAACTTGGGGATCTGCAACAAAGGATCGGGGTCGGGCAGTTTTGACAGATCATAATCGCTGACCGGGCCGACATAGCCAAGCACATGGGCAAAATCCGCCCGCCATGGATAGACGCGCGACAGACCCACTTCGGTATTCACCCCCGGCAGGGTCGGCGCATTGACAGCAACGCGCGAAAATTCCTGCCAGCTCAGCCGGTCAGCCAGAGTGATCGGCAAAGTCGGGCTGCGCTTCTTGATCTCGGCCATCAGCCTTTCAAGATCCGCGTCGGACAGGGGGATCAGCTTTGCCAGATCCTCCAACACCATCGGCACATCGGGGGCATCTTCGGCAGTGATGGTGATGCGATAATTCTGTTCGTTCCCGGCGACCAGAACCCCCTTACGGTCATGGATCAGCCCGCGCGCAGGGGACAAGAGCCTGATCTTGATCGCATTTTCATCGGCCAGAAGCTTGAACTGATCCGACTGTTCGATTTGCAGATAGCGCATGCGAAAGGCCAGAACCCCGGCCAGAACCCCCTGAACGGAACCCAGAAGAACGCCGCGCCGCGAGACCAGCCGCGCGGCATCAATGTCGCTGCGCCGAACCCGCCTCATAGCCGCTGTCCAAAGGCGTCAATCTCGCCCTTGGCCGCCCGGCGCAGGCCAAGGCCAAGTTCGATCAGACCAGTCAGAAGCGGGTAGAAAAATACCGTCGCCAAAAGATGGATCAATGTCGGGCCAAAGGTGACATGCGGGATCAGGAACAGGGCATTGACCAGCCAATTGACCAAAATCATCACCGACATGACCGCCCCGGCCATCAGCCATTCCCAAACGAAGGGCAGATCGCGCGTGGCATTTTCCCGCGCGCGGAGAAACTCGGTCCCCACAAGCACGATCAAGGCCCAAAGGCCGGGTGGCCGCATGGCCAGCAGATCCTCGGCAAAAAAGACCCCGGCCACGGCAAGGGCAGGTACATAGTCCGGCCGGCGCAGCAAATAGGCCGTTGTCAGGCACAAGAGCCAGTCGGCCCCCGGCCAATCATGCGGGTAAAGCCAGTCCGGCAGGCGCGAGACCAGAAAATCCGGCAAGGGCCAGCTTCCCGGCACTGCCGATAGGGGCAGGATGCGCAGAAAGATGATCAGGAAGGCCAGACCCAGAAACAGCGAGCGATAGGCCCATAGGCTGGCAGAGCGCGGGTCAACCATTGCTGTCCCCACCGGGCTCTGGCTGCGGCGGAAAGCGGTTGGTCTCGTCGGGGATCGCAGGCGGCGTTTCCGGCAGGATCAGCCCGCCAGAATCCTCGATACGTTCGCTTTCATAGGCGCGCAGAACCCGCACAAACTCCAACCGGTCATAGTCGGCGGCCAACCTCACCCGGTAACGCTTGTCCTTTGTCTGAACGACGGTGCCCACCAGAAGACCTGCGGGAAAAACCCCGCCATCGCCCGAGGAAATCACCCGATCATCCGGTTTCACCTGCTCTGGCGTCTCGATGAATTCAAGCGGCGGCACTGCGCCATTATCGCCCACCAGCATGGCCTTTTGGCCCGATGGCTGAATGGTCACCGGAATGCGGCTGGAGGCGTCGGTCAACAGCAAGAGCCGCGCAGTATTTTCCCCGACACCTGATATGCGCCCGACCAGGCCCAACCCGTCCATCGCCGCCCAGCCATCCACAACACCGTCACGGCTGCCGACATTCAGGATCACGGATTGACGGAAGGGCGAGCCGCTGTCGGCCAAAACAACACCCGACACGGCGGTCAGTTTCGGGTCGAGCTTGACCTGATTTTGCGCCAGAAGCTTGGCATTTTGCTGCTCCAGCTGTACGGCGGCCTCTTTCCAGGCCTTCATCTGCTGCAGCTCGCGACGCAACTCCTGATTTTGTTCGTAGATCCGCGTGTAGGAATGAAAGGCGTCGATCATCCCCGCGATCTTGGTTGCCGGGCCCATCGCCCAATCCATATTGGGCACCACCATATCGACAAACGCATTGCGAACCCGTTCAACGCGTGGGCTGTCGATGCGCCAGGCCAGAAAGGTCAACCCCAAGAGAACCGCCAGAATCGCGACCAGAACCCGCCGGACGGGTCCGCGATAGTCAATGTCGCTGTTGCGGTCTTTTGGCACGGCGGCCTCTCATCAAGCGGCGCGACTGCGGCGCGCGCCCATTAGCTGTCGTAATCGATGACATGCCGTAGCTGTTTTTCATACTCCAACGCCTTGCCCGTGCCAAGCGCCACGCAATTTAGCGACTGGTCAGCGATAGAGATTGAAAGCCCGGTCTGTTCCCTCAATGCCAGGTCCAGCTCTCCCAATAGGGCGCCGCCACCGGTCAGCATGACACCTCGGTCAACGATATCGGCAGCAAGATCGGGGGGCGTGGTTTCCAGTGCGGTCATCACCGCCTCGCAAATCTGCTGCACCGGTTCGGCCAAAGCCTCGGCGATTTGCGCCTGATTGACCTCGATTTCCTTCGGCACGCCGTTCAGCAGGTCGCGCCCGCGCACATGCATGGAAGCGCCGCGCCCGTCATCCGGCATCCGCGCAGTCCCGATAGAGGTCTTGATCCGTTCCGCCGTGCTTTCGCCAACCAGAAGGTTCTGCTGGCGCCGCAGGTAAGAGATGATCGCCTCGTCCATCCTGTCGCCACCCACACGAACCGACCGCGCATAGACGATATCGCCCAGCGACAGTACCGCCACCTCGGTCGTCCCGCCGCCGATATCGACAACCATATTGCCGGTCGGGTCGGTGATCGGCATGCCCGCACCAATGGCCGCCGCAATCGGCTCGGCGATCAGACCGGCACGGCGCGCACCGGCCGACAGCACCGACTGTCGGATCGCGCGCTTTTCGACCGGGGTCGCGCCATGGGGCACGCAAACGATGATCTTGGGTTTTTGCGAAAAGGGTGTCCGCTTGTGAACCTTGCGGATGAAATGCTTGATCATTTCCTCGGCCGCTTCGAAATCGGCGATGACGCCTTCGCGCATCGGGCGGATTGCCTCGATCGAGCCGGGGGTGCGGCCCAGCATCAGCTTGGCATCCTCGCCGACCGCCAGAACCTGCTTCTTGCCGTCCTTGACGTGATAGGCCACCACAGATGGCTCGTTCAGAACGATGCCCTTGCCCCGTACATAGACCAGCGTGTTCGCCGTCCCGAGGTCAATCGCCATATCCGACGAAAAGATGCCGCCAAACCATGCCATGCTGTGTTCCCACTACCCAAAAAACGCCTGCGACTCGCCCGAAGCCAGAGGCACAGGCCTTATAGGGCCCACGCACCCTGTGGGAAAGGCCTTAGGCCGCTGACGTCGCGGGATTCCGCGCGCTGGCCGCTTTCCCCTCGCGAAGTTGCGAGGCGCGGGGGCCAAGGGCCCCCACACATACCTTAGGACGCGTCGCGCATATTGACCGATTTCACATTCTCGCCCGGCGCCGTTTTGGTCCGCCGTACGATCAGCCGGTTCAGCGCATTGATATAGGCGCGCACGCTGGCCACGACCGTATCGGTATCGGCGGACTGACCCGTGCCAATGCGGCCATCCTCCTCGACCCGCACCGAAACGGTGGCCTGCGCGTCGGTACCTTCGGTCACGGCACTGACCTGATAAAGCTGCAAACGGGCATGATGGGGATAAAGCATCTTGACCGCGTTAAAGGCCGCGTCGACCGGCCCGTCACCCGTGGCATCGATGGAATGGTCAACCCCGTCGATCGACATGGTCAGTTCCGCCTCTTGTGGCCCATCGGTGCCGCAGACCACCCGCAGCCGCTTCAGCTGCAACGTGTCATGGGTTGTATTGGTCTCCTGATCCTGGACCAGTGCCAGCAGGTCTTCGTCATAGACCTCTTTCTTGCGGTCGGCCAAGGCCTTGAACCGCACGAACACATCGTTGAGCTGGTTGTCCGCCAGATCAAAGCCCAGATCCTTCAGCTTGGCGCGCAGGGCCGCGCGGCCCGAATGTTTGCCCATCACCAGATTGGTGTCCGAAAGACCGATATCAGTGGGGCGCATGATCTCGAATGTTTCGGCGTTTTTCAGCATCCCGTCCTGATGGATGCCGCTTTCATGCGCAAAGGCATTCTTGCCGACGATGGCCTTGTTGAATTGCACCGCAAAGCCGGAAACCGTCGCCACCTTGCGGCTGATATTCATGATCTTGGTCGTATCGATACCGGTGCGGTAGGGCATGATGTCATTGCGCACCTTCAGCGCCATCACCACCTCTTCCAGCGCGGTATTGCCCGCGCGTTCACCCAGACCGTTGATCGTGCACTCGATCTGCCGCGCGCCCGCCTCGACCGCGGCCAGCGCATTGGCCGTGGCCATGCCAAGGTCGTTATGGCAGTGGGTCGCGAAGATCACCCCGTCGGCACCCGGCACCCTTTCGAGCAGCATGCGGATCAGATCGGCGCTTTCGCGGGGCGCGGTATAGCCAACCGTATCGGGGATATTGATCGTTGTCGCACCGGCCTTGATTGCAATCTCGACCACGCGGCAAAGATAATCATGTTCCGTCCGCGTCGCATCCATCGGCGACCATTGCACATTGTCGCAAAGGTTGCGGGCATGGGTCACCGTCTCATGAATCCGTTCGGCCATCTGATCCATATCCAGATTGGGGATGGCGCGGTGCAGGGGCGAGGTGCCGATAAAAGTATGGATGCGTGGGCGGCGGGCATGTTTCACCGCTTCCCAGCAGCGGTCGATATCCTTGTAATTGGCGCGGGCCAGTCCACAAATGACAGAGGTTTTCGCCAGCCGGGCAATATCGCTTACCGCCGCGAAATCGCCATCCGAGGCGATGGGAAAGCCCGCTTCGATAATATCGACGCCCATCTCGTCGAGCATCTCGGCGATTTCCAGTTTTTCGTCATGGGTCATGGTGGCGCCGGGCGATTGTTCGCCATCGCGCAGCGTCGTGTCGAAGATTACCACGCGGTCCTGTTCGGATTTTGCCTTGGAAGCCACGGATTTCGGAGTTTGGTCGGTCATGTTCTGGGGTCTCTTGAATTGTTTCTCAGCTTTGCCTTGGCGCTGGTCACCTCTGAGCGGTCGCGCCGGAAGGCACGCTCAGAGGCAGCTAAGAAGCAGCAGCCCACGCAGCAGCGCGGCGCGCGGGGCACCGGGCAGGACAAAATGGCTGTGAGCGCTGCGTGTCATGGCGCCCGACTATAGGCAGAGCGGCGGAAAGGAAAAGCCAAAAAATGCTACCCTGCGCGCTTTCGCGGCGCGATTGCTGCAAAAAGACCGCGCAACAGACGCTGCGGTCCGGATAAATTCACCGCGTCGGGCCTGACTTTTGTCCAGACGCTATGGTAGTGATCGGCCAGGACCCTTACCAGCAGGCGGATGATGAAGGCGAAAACCAACCCCTATTCTTCCCTGCCAGCAAGGGCGTTCTGGCGCAGCGCGGTGGCAGAGACGGGGGTTTATGGCCTCTCGAACCTCTGGTCATCGAAATGGGATCTGCCGAAGGATGCCCGTTTTGCCACCTATGGCTCTTGCTTCGCCCAGCATATCAGCCGTGCGCTTGTGAAACGGCAGTTGGGGTGGCTGAACAGCGAACCTGCGCCGCGCCGCACGCCGCCAGAGCTTGCGCGGAAATACAATTACGGGGTCTTTTCCGCCCGCACCGGCAATATCTATACTGCCGCGCAATTTCTCTACCTGCTTGAAATGGCCAGCGGCAAGAAAGATGCCGAGGCGGCGGAAATCTGGCCCGAAGGTGCTGGATTTGTCGATTCCCTGCGCCCCGGGATCGAACCGGGCGGCTTCGCCTCGGCGCAGGAGGCCAACCTTAGCCGCCAGTCGATGCTGCGCGGCTTTGGCCGTTCGGTGCGCGACGCGGATGTCATGGTCTTTACCCTTGGGCTGACTGAAGGCTGGGAAAATCGCGAAACCGGGCAACCCTATGCGATTTGTCCCGGCACCATGGCTGGCCAGCATGATGCCGATATCCATGTTTTTCAAAACTATGGGTTCAACCGTGTCATGGATGACATGAACTGCGCCATCGCCCTTCTGCGTGCGCTCAATCCCGCGATCCACATCCTTTTGACCGTCTCGCCCGTGCCGCTGACGGCCACCGCGTCAGGTCAGCATGTGTTGACGGCGACAACTTATTCAAAATCCGTCCTGCGGGCGGTGGCAGGCGAACTGGCGGCGCTGGACGACCGTATCGATTATTTCCCCTCTTACGAGATCATTACCGGTGCTGCGACCCGCGCGGGCTTTTTTGAGCCGAACCTGCGGTCTGTCGCGCCGCAAGGGGTGGATTTCGTCATGGGTCATTTCTTTGCCGGTCTGCGGCTGAATGCCCCCGCCGTTCATGGGAAGGAGGCAGCCGGCAGCGCCGCACCCGACGAGGCCGCTTTAGAGGCGGCAATGGCAGCCGAGGAATTGGTGTGCGAGGAAATGACGCTGGAGGCGTTCAATGAAAACTGAGGGCGCGCCGCTTGACGCCATGATCCTCGGCGACAGCCACGCCATCGCGCTGAAGGCCGGGTGCGACCTGTTGGGGCTGAACACCGCGATGCTGTCGCTGTCTGGAAACTTCTGGCATGCCAAGCTGATCGGGCTTCACCAAAGTCGGGGTCTGGTGGCCAAGGGCGGCGCACAGGGGCGCGTCAGGGCCATCAAAGCCAAATATGGTCTCGACACGATCCCTCAGCCCGGCCTGCCGATCATCGCGAGCTTTGGCTTTCATCTTGGCCGCATCCTGCCGATGTTCGGGGCGGACGGGCACAGAACTGCGGCGGCCGAATTTCTGGCCGATGCGCAGGCTCTCTTTGTCTCTAACGCGCTGATGTCGGATTATGTCGATAGTTTTCGCCGCTATCACATCACCCTTCTGCGGCGGATCGCGCGGCAGGTACCCACCGTTCTCGTGGCCCCGCCATGGCTGACCAATGACGGCAATGCGCAGGCCTTTGCGGCGGAAATCCTCTCAAGGATGCAGGCGGGCGGGCTGACGACAGTTGACCCCTGCACCGCGCTTTTCGGCCAAGGCGGAACGCTGCCCGAGGCCCTGCGGGAGGCAGACGGCAATCACGGCACCGCCGAATATGGCGCGCAGGTTATCACCCATCTCTTGAATCAGGGGCTTTTTCCCGGGCGCGGGTGATCCGACTGCCGGGGCTGGCCCGCCAAATGGCTACTGGCTGGCACCCTCGGTGGCTGCATCGGCGGGCGCCTCCTCGACGGTCAAAGTCCCCTCTGCCCAGTTGCCGGTTGCCGTTTCGCCGGTACTGTAACGCATCGTGCCCTTGCCCTGACGGCGACCGGCATTGAATTCCCCCTCATAGACATCGCCATTGGGATAGGTCGCAACCCCCGTCCCATCGAAATTTCCGTTTCGCCAGCCGCCGACATAGCGAAAGCCGTCGGTCATGGTTATTTCGCCCTGCCCCTCGCGTTGGCCTTTGACAAAACCGCCGGAATAGACCGTGCCATCGGCATAGGTCGCAATGCCCGTGCCATCGCGCTCGCCATTCTTCCAGTCGCCATCATAGGAGTAGCCGTCCGGATAGGTCAGCTTGCCCTTGCCGTGGTTCTTGCCTGCCAGAAATCCGCCCTCATAAATCAACCCGTTGGCAAAGGTGGTGACACCAAGACCGTCCGGCGCACCGGCTTTCCAGTCGCCCTCATAGGTGGCGCCGTCCTTATAGGTGATCTTGCCCTTGCCGTCGGCCAGATCATGGGCAAATTCCCCCTCATAGACTGATCCGTCGGGGTAATTGACCTTGCCAAGGCCGCTCAACTCATTATCCAGCCAACCCCCTTCGTAAAGATAGCCGCCCGCGCCGCGAAATGTGCCCTGACCCGTGCGCTTATCCTCGACGAAATCGCCCTCGTAGCTGTCGCCATTGGCATAGGTTACCCGCCCCTTGCCTTGACGCTTGCCATTGACCAGTGCGCCTTCATAGACGTCGCCGTTCGGCTGGGTCAGCTTGCCAACCCCGTTCATCTGCCCATCCGCCCAGGTACCCTCATAGGTCAGCCCGTCGGCGAGCGTCAGCTTGCCCTGACCGCCACGCTGCCCGGCGATCATCTGACCCTCATAGACGGCACCGTCCGGATAGGTGATCTTGCCTTGCCCTTCCTTGACGCCGGCAACCCAGTCACCTTCGTACCGATAGCCGCCAGGGCTTTCCATCGTGCCAACACCCTCATGCAGCGCCTTGTGGAAAGTGCCGCGATAGACCGCGCCATTGGCATAGGTGGCAACCCCCACCCCCTCGATCTCACCCGCAACCCAGGCGCCTTCATAGCTGCCACCATCGGCATAGGTGATCTTGCCGGTGCCATCGGGCTTTCCCGCCTTGAACTGGCCCTCATAGACCGAACCGTTGGGATAGGTGGCCTTGCCCTGACCTAGAACTTCGCCCTCGACCCAGTCGCCTTCATAGACATAGCCGTTCGGCATGCGGTAGGTGCCGCGCCCATGCTGCTTGCCGTCCTTGAAGGTGCCCTCATAGACGCCACCATCCTCATATTGCTTGGAAATCACTTCCTGCGCATTGGCGACAAGCGGGCTCAGGGCAAGCTGCGCGGCAACCAGCGCTGCCATCCGAACCGAGGTTTTTAACCCACCCATGTAATCGCCTCTCATGTGATTATTTCCAAACTGCCGTGAAACTAAAGCGCCCGGCCGAAGCTGGCAAGCCAAGCCTGCGCGCCTCTGCGCCAAACTGCCGGTTGGCCCGGGGCGCACGCAAAGGCTTTTCCTCCGTGGCCAGTCTGATAAGAACGGGTCACAACCGGGGATGACCATGACGGACAAATTTCGCCTGACTTTGGCACAGCTTAATCCGACTCTGGGCGATTTTGCCCAGAATGCCGCCAAGGCACGCCAGGCCTGGCAGGTCGGTCGCGATGCGGGTGCCGATATGGTGGCGCTGACCGAAATGTTCATCACCGGCTACCAGACGCGCGATCTGGTAATGAAACCCGCCTTCCATCAAGGCGCCATGGCCGCGATAGAGGCACTGGCGGCGGAATGTGCCGACGGGCCGGCGCTTGGCATTGGCGGGCCATGGCACGATGGCAAAGATCTTTACAACGCCTACTGGATTCTGGCCGGGGGCAAGGTTCAGGCGCGGGTTCTGAAACATCACCTGCCCAATGACACGGTCTTTGACGAGGTACGGCAATTCACATCGGCGCCGGTCTCCGGGCCCTACCGTATCGGCCCCCTGCGGATCGGCACGCCGATCTGCGAGGATGCCTGGCACGAGGATGTGGCCGAAACGCTGGCCGAAACCGGGGCCGAGGTCCTGCTTGTGCCCAATGGCTCCCCCTATTACCGCAACAAATATGACCGCCGCGTCGGGCTGATGGTGTCGCGCGTCGTGGAAACCGGGCTGCCGCTGATCTATCTCAACATGGTCGGCGCACAGGATGACCAGATCTTCGATGGCGGTTCTTTCGTGCTGAACCCCGGCGGGGCGCTGGCAGCCCAGTTGCCAGCCTTTGACGAAGAAATCACCCATGTGGATTTCGAAAAAGGGCCAAAGGGCTGGCGCGCGCTTGCGACCGATCTCGAACCTTTGCCGGATGAGTGGGAACAGGATTACCGCGCCATGGTACAGTCCTTGCGGGACTATCTTGGCAAGAACGGTATCACAAAGGTCTTGCTTGGCCTTTCCGGCGGCATCGATTCCGCCCTGGTGGCGGCCATCGCCACAGACGCGCTTGGCGCAAGCAAGGTGCGCGCGGTGATGATGCCGTCCGAATATACTTCCGCCCATTCGCTGGAGGATGCGGCAGAGGTGGCGCGCCTGCTGGGCTGCCAGCTTGACACGATCCCGATCGACGGGTCGCGCGACGCGGTAGAGACGGCACTCGCGCCGCTCTTCAAGGGCACCAAACCCGGCGTCGCCGAGGAAAACATCCAGTCGCGCTTGCGTGGGCTATTGCTGATGGCCCTGTCGAACAAGTTCGGGGAAATGCTGCTGACCACCGGCAACAAATCCGAAATGGCGGTTGGCTATGCGACGATCTACGGCGATATGGCCGGGGGCTATAACCCGCTGAAAGACCTTTACAAAACCCGCGTGTTCGAGATTTGCCGCTGGCGCAACAAGAACCATAGGGACTGGATGAAAGGGCCAGGGGGCACCGTCATTCCGCCGCGCGTGATCGACAAGCCGCCATCAGCGGAACTGCGCGAAAATCAGACCGATCAGGACAGCCTGCCGCCCTATGAGGTGCTGGACGCGATCCTTGAACGGTTGGTCGAGGGTGATCAGTCGGTGGCCGAGGTGGTCAAGGCCGGGTTCGACCGGGTCACGGTCAAACGGGTCGAGGCGTTGCTCTTCGGCGCCGAATGGAAACGCTATCAATGTGCCCCCGGCATCCGGCTGACGCAAAAGGCCTTTTGGCTGGACCGCCGTTATCCGATCGTCAACCGCTGGCGCGACGAGGGTTAAGCCCGGATCGGCCCGCGCGCGATGCCAGGGCCGGCACTATTCCTTCGGCCGGAACCCCCTTTCATGCTATGGCTGGGTCGGGGGGAGATATTTGATGCATTACAATCAATTTTGCCCGATCGCGAAGGCCACCGAAATTCTGGGTGAAAAGTGGACGATCCTGATCATCCGCGAGATCTTGTTGGGCGGGCGGCGGTTCAATGAACTGCAGCGCGGTCTTGGCGACATTTCACCGGCCCTTTTGACGGCGCGGCTCAAGACCCTCGAAAGTCAGGGCATGGTCGTGCG
>JBARVM010000246.1:0-7090 GCA_049646265.1 Paracoccaceae bacterium | reverse complement strand
CCACGGCCACAAGCTCATCACATCGATAGGCGGCGAAATCCTCGGCATAGGGCGACAGAAGCTCCGCGACCGAGGGCTGGGGGCCCGGGTGAAACCGCAAAAAGATGAAACCGAACCAAACTTCGATTTCGACAGGCTTCAACCCCATCTTCGTCAGGTCCATGTCAGCGTCAAAGCTTTCGGGGCGCGAAACCCCCCGCAGGCTGCCGTCCAGATTATAGACCCAGCCATGAAACGGGCACACGATCGCACTGCGACACTTGCCCGAAGTGCCATCGACAACACGCGCGCCACGATGGCGGCAAAGGTTGTGAAAGGCGCGCAACTGCCCGTCTTGCCCGCGCATGACAATGGCGCGTTCGCCGAGAATATCATGGGTGATCCAGTCGCCGGCGGAAGGAACGTCAGCCTCGTGGCCGACGATCTGCCAATGACGTAGAAAAAGCTCCGTTCTCTCTAGCTCAAAAAGTGCGGGGGAATGGTAACTCCAACCCGGGAGCCCGCTTCGGTCCCACTTGTTGGGCACCGGAATAGTAATTTTGCTGCTCTCATTCATATCAAGCTGCTTCCATTTGTCCTAAGATCCATTGGTGCAGGCTGCGAATGTCAAATTCCTGAGGCATCAGGCGCCCTGTTTCGAATTTCGAGGATCGCAGCCCGCGTTGGTTGATTTCCGCTACAGCACCGTCCTGATCCATGACCAGTTGGGCAAAGGCTGCGACGGTTTCCGCCTTAAAACCGGGCTCAGCCAGAGTTTCCGGGCTAAAGAGCCACTCTGCTGTCAGGCGCATCGTCTCTGGCCCGGTCGGGGTAATGCTGACAGAGCGCACATAATCCACATGGGCGACGATGTACTGCGTCGGCAAGAGGGTGACGAAAGTATAAGCGCGGGCGCGCTCCTCATCTGTCAACCTTTCGAACTCTGGCCCACAGGGGCGGCCATCCGCCGTCCAGCTTTTTGCGCCCTCCTTCAACGGGGTCGTTGGCAGGTTTTCCAGCTGGCGTTCGTGCGATGCTTCGGGCCGCGACATGATGCCCTTGCTATATATCGGCACCAGATCGCAAAGTTCCGGATGGACGCCAGGGCAGTGCAGGCATTCATTGTAGTTTTCCCAGAAAACTTTCCAGTTGCAGGCCAGATCCCGTTCGCTCCTGTAGCCGGTGATCAGGCTGCCCATCGGCCAATTGTCCAGAACCGAAAGCTTTGTGTCGGTGCGAAACTCCGGCGGTTCGTCCGAAAGGCAGACATAGAGAAAACCGTTCCATTCAGACACTAATACGGGGAAAAGCCCGTGTTCCGCTCTTTTGAAATCATCGGTGGGCACAGCGGCGCCGACCGAAACCAAACGACCATTATCCGCGGCATAGGACCATGCGTGGTAGGGGCAACTGATCAGCTTGCCCAGCGCGCGCGTCTCTTCCGAGCAAAGCTCCGCCCCGCGGTGGCGGCAGGTGTTGTGATAGGCCGCAACCTGTCCTTCAGCTGTCCGGCATAACAACAGACTGTCACCGGCCACGGTAATCCGGCGTAACGACCCCGGCGCGAGATCATTCAATCGGCCAACATATATCCAATTCCGCGCCCAGATCTTCTTGACCTCTCGCTGATACCAATCCGGATCGTAATAGACATGCGCTGGCAGGCTTTGCGGGCAGTGATCCAGCAATGGCGATTGTTGTTGTTCACGCAGGGCCATGTCAGTTCCTCGGGCCCGCACCGGGGCGGCCCTGCAAGGCGCAGGCAAGTCCGCGATTTTTTTCACGCATGCTTTCTCCTGCACGCCACCCCTGGGTCGGAGGTCTCGTGTCTGGTTAAACTGGTTGGATTGGCCCGATCCTAGGCGTCGGTTCTGCGGTCTGTCAATTATTATTTTGACTGACCGTCCAAAATGTAAATGATATTGGCGTCTCTCGTCGTTGTCTGTAAACAGTCGAACAGCCAGTTAGGGCGTCCCAACTCGAAAAAGGATCTTGTCGGTGGCAGAAACCAAAGACCCTCCCCCGCGCAAACTCAGCCGCGCGGCGCGGCGCGCCCAACTGATCCAGGCAACGATCGCGGCTTTGGCCGCGCGCGGCTATGCCCGTATAACCATGACAGACATCGCAAATCAGGCAGGCCTGTCGCACGGATTGGTCAACTTTCATTTCAAGTCCAAAGAGTTACTGTTGACCGAAACGCTGCACTTTCTGGCAGAAGAATATCGCGCCAACTGGGCAGAGGCGCTCGCGAAAGCGCCCGCAAATCCTGCTCAACGGCTCGACGCGATGCTGCGGTCGGACTTCAATCCGGAGATCTGCACGCCGGCGAAACTTGCCGCCTGGTGTGCCTTTTGGGGGGAGGCGCAATCACGTCCGCTTTATCAGGAACAGTGTGGGTCCAATGACGCTGACTATTTGCGAATGCTCGAAGATCTTTGTGCCGAATTGCGCGACGCGGGCTCGTATAGCTACAATCCTACCCATGTAGCCCGGGTTCTACGTGTCACATTGGACGGCGTCTGGCTTGATATGATGACGATGAGCGCGCCCTATTCTCGGGAAGAGGCGCTGGCAACTGTCCACGCCGCCGCCGCCGCCTTTTTTCCAAAACATTTCAATGCCGGCGGTCTGATTGACTGTGATTAGGCCCTGGCCAGGAAAATCCTCCGTTTTGTGTCGAAAACGACCGATATTGTCGCAACTTTGGGTGCGCGCCGGCGCCAAACCCAGCAGGAGCGGGACCGCACCCTGTAAGGCGGACCGAAATGACGAACTTTGACTTTATTATCGTTGGTGCCGGATCGGCCGGATCTGTCTTGGCGGAGCGTTTAACCCATAGCGGTCGCTACAAGGTTCTACTGCTGGAGGCGGGCGGCTCCGACCGGCGCTTTTTTGTCCAACTTCCGCTTGGCTACGGCAAGCTCTACTTCGACCGCTCGCTGAACTGGGGATATCAGACGGAGCCGGACCCGGGCCTGGCCGGGAACCGGGACTATTGGCCGCGCGGAAAGATTCTCGGCGGCTCCTCCTCCATCAACGCGATGGTTTGGATCCGCGGTCACTCCAGCGACTACGAGGACTGGAAGAAACTGGGAAATCCCGGTTGGGGTTGGGAAGAGGCGCGCGCCGCCTATCGCGCGATCGAGGATAATGAGGCCGGCGGCAACGGTTTTCGCGGGACCGGGGGCCCCCTGTTCATTTCGGCGAACCGCCACGACCTGCACCCTTTGTGCGATGTCTTCGTTAAATCGGCAATGGCGGCAGGTTTGCCCGCCAATGAGGATTTCAACGGCGCAAATCAGGAAGGCGCTGGCATCTACCAGATGACGATCCGCAATGCGCGCCGCAACTCCGCCGCGCGCGCCTTTCTGCGCCCCGCGATGAAGCGGCCAAATCTCTCGGTCATCACCCACGCCCATGTGACGCGGGTTCTGTTCGACGGAAAGCGCGCAACCGGTGTCGAATATCTGCACCGCGGCCAGACCAAGACGGTAATGGCGGGGAAAGAGGTGATCCTTTCGGGCGGCGCAATCAATACCCCGCAAATCCTTATGCTTTCGGGTGTCGGCAATGCAGAACATTTGCGCGCGATGGGCATAAGCCCGATTTGCGACAACCCCAACGTCGGCCAACATCTGAACGACCATCAAGGTATCAATTATACTTGGCGGATGACGGTGCCAACCTACAATGACGTCCTGCGGCCCTGGTGGGGCAAGCTCTTGGTTGGCATGAAGTATTTTCTGCAGGGCTCCGGCCCACTGGCCAAGTCGATCAACCATGCGGGCGGGTTTTTCCGCACTTCGCCGGACCTCAGCCGCCCGAACATGCAGCTTTACTTTCAGGCTTTTTCCACCCTATTGCCGCGCCCGGGCGAAAGGCCGCTGCTCACGCCTGATCCGTTTTCCGGCCTCTCGATCGGCCTGTCGAATTGTCGGCCGACAAGCCGGGGGGAAATTACCCTCGCCTCTGCCGACCCGCTGCAGCACCCGACCATAAGGGCCAACGCCTTCTCGACCGATCAGGACGTGCAGGAGATGCTCTTGGCCGTAAAGTTTCTGCGCAAAATCGCCGCTGAGGAGCCGATACGCGGCCTGATAGCCGAAGAATTGCGGCCAGGCCCCGGTGTACAGGGTGACGAGGCGCTGATTGCCGATTTCCGCGCCCGGTCAGGCACGGTCTTTCACCCCTCTTGCACCGCACGCATGGGACCGGACCCGGCAAACTCTGTCGTTGACGCCGATCTCCGCGTGCACGGCCTAAGCGGCCTGCGGGTTTGCGACGCGTCGGTCTTCCCCACCCTGATCGGCGGTAATACAAATGCGCCGAGCATTCTGGTCGGCTGGATGGGTGCCGACCGCATTCTGAAAACCGTCTGAGCGCAGGCCCAAAAAGGAAAACCAGTCGTGGCATATTTGTTGGGCGTTGATACAGGGGGCACCTATACGGACGCCGTTATCCTTGACGAGGCGAACGAAACGGTTCTGTCCTCGGCAAAGTCGCTGACCACACGACCTGACCTTTCTTTGGGCATAGGCAAGGCCATCGACGCGGCGATCGTGCAATCGGAGGTCAAGACAGACCAGATCGCCATGGTCAGCCTGTCTACAACGCTCGCCACGAACGCGCTGGTCGAAGGCCAGGGCGGGCGCGTCGCGCTGATCTTCATCGGCTTTGACCCGGCCGAATTGCAACGCGGCGGGCTGAGCGAGGCCTTGAAGGGCGATCCGGTCGTCGCTGTTGCAGGTGGACACAATCATGCGGGCGCTGAAGTGAGGCCACTGGATGTCGCCACCCTGACCGCCGAGATCACACGCCTTGCGCCAGAGGTGACCGGCTTTGCCATCGCCTCTGCCTTTGCCACCAGAAATCCGGCCCACGAGATAGCCGCCCGTGACATCGTGCGCGAGGTAGGGGGCCGCCCGGTTACTTGTTCGCATGAACTGTCTTCGGGGCTGAACGGCCCCCGGCGGGCACTGACCGCGGTGTTGAATGCACGCCTGATTGGCATGATCGACCGACTAATTGGCGCCTGCCTTTCTCATATGTCGGCCATTGGTATCGCCGCACCGCTAATGGTGGTACGCGGAGACGGTGCGCTCGTCTCTGCCGCGCTCGCTCGCGAGCGTCCGATTGAGACAATCCTCTCTGGCCCCGCTGCTTCTATTGCGGGGGCAAGCTGGCTGACCGGGGAGCAGAACGCCCTTGTTAGCGATATTGGCGGCACCACAACCGACGTTTGCCTTTTGAAGGACGGCAAGCCAGCGATTGATCCGAATGGCGCCCGCGTTGGCGGTTTTCGAACCATGGTCGAGGCCGTCGCCATGCGCACCACCGGCCTTGGCGGCGATAGCGAGCTGCATCTGCTGGACGGGCTTGAAACCGGCCTTCGCCTAGGTCCGCGCCGCTTGATGCCCGTGTCGCTGGCCGCCCATCTTTACCCCGATCTTGTCCATGGGGCGCTGGACGCCTGGCTTGCCGTCGATGCGCCAAGCGATCAGGACGGCCGGTTTGCCATACCGCTATGGAAAGACGCGCCTCCGCCCGGCCTGTCACCGCGCGAGGTCGCAGTGGCCGAACGGCTGATGGGCGGACCCTTGCGTGTGGCCGAGGCCGTTCGGACACGCTTGGAGTTCCCCGCGCTGAACAAGCTTGTGGCACAAGGTGCGGTCATGATTTCGGGCGTCACCCCATCGGACGCCAGCCATGCGCTTGGGCAGCTCGACAGTTGGGACAGTGCGGCGGCCGTTAAGGCGATCACGCTTTTTGCCAGGCGCCGTAATGGCCGGGGTGACCGGATCGTCGGGTCGCCCCTTGATCTGGCCCGGCAAATCGTCACGCAATTGCAGGCACAGACCGTCGATTGCCTGCTGGAGGCCGCCTTTGACGAAGATCGCCGCGACTGGGGGGACAACCGCCCAGAAGTGTTGGCGCGTCACTGCCTGACACAGGCAGGGCTTGACCGGCACGAGGGTACAGTGCGCCTGTCGCTATCGCTTGGGGTGCCGGTGATCGGGCTTGGGGCCTCTGCCCCCAATTACTATGCTCCGCTTGGCGATCGGCTTGGCACAAGAATGATCCTGCCGGAACATGCCGGGGTAGCGAATGCCATCGGCGCCATTGTCGGCCAGGTGTCGATGACGGCGACCGGTCTTGTGACAGCTCCCGCCGCCGGGGTCTATTCGGCACATATGCCTTCGGGCCCGGTCAGATATGCCGACAGGGATCAGGCCATGGTGGCGGTAGAGGTCGCCCTGCGCCAAGAGGCAGAAGAAAAGGCCCGTCTGGCAGGGGTGGAGGAAATGCGGGTTTCCGTCACCCGGGAGATCGCCGAAATCGAAATCGAAGGCCAACCGATGTTCATCGAAGCAAAGCTGAAGGTGACGGTTCAGGGCAGACCCCGCATTGCTGCGGGGTAGCGATTATCTGATATCGCGTTGAAATTGTTAGATTTATTTGAGATCAGCTATTCTGTGACAATAGCTGACAAAGCTGATCGAGCTGATCGAGCGACTTGTAGGTGATCACGACCTTGCCGCCATCATGGCCCTTGTGATCTATCACCACAGCCATCCGCAAGTTGGCGGACAAGTCCTGCTCCAACACCCGCGTGTCAGCGTCCTTGTCACGTGGGCGCTGGGTCATCGGCCGGGTTTTCGGCGTTGCTGGCGCACTTGCCAGCTTTTCCGTCTCTCGGACAGACAGGCCCTTGGCGATCACCTGCCGCGCCAGTTCGGTCGGGTTCGCCGTGGTGATCAGAGCGCGCGCATGGCCCGCCGTCAGCTTGCCCTCGCGCAGCCACTCGAGGACCGGCTCCGGCAGCGAGAGAAGCCGGAGGAGGTTGGCAATATGGCTTCGGCTCTTTGACAGGGCTGTTGCAATCTTTTCCTGGGTGTGACCGAAACGGTCCATGAGCTGCCGATAGGCCATCGCCTCCTCAAGGGCGCTCAGCTCTGCCCGTTGTACATTCTCGATGATCGCCAACTCCAACAGCTCGCTGTCAGAGACGTTGCGGATCAGAACGGGCACCTCATGCAGCCGTTCCATCTGCGCCGCGCGCCATCTGCGTTCACCGGCGACAATCTCGTAACTATTTGGATTTGTGGGGCTT
>JBARVM010000245.1:0-8691 GCA_049646265.1 Paracoccaceae bacterium | reverse complement strand
AAAGGCTTAGCCCGCCGCCAAGCGCCATCAGGAGCGACCCGGCCCAGATCCAGCTGGCGTACGGCTTGACGTAGCTGCGCAGTGCCCAGCTGCCATCGGCCTGCGCATCGCCCAAGGTCACATAGATGTCGCCGGTCAGGCCGTTGTGAATGGCCGCCTCTGTCGTCGGCATGCGGGCGACGGGGTAAAAGCGCCGCTCGGGGAAAAGGGTGGCGATCAGAGAGCCGTCGCGCGTCACCCGCAACTGGCCCTGCGTCATGCGGTAATTGGGGCCAAAGCCTTCCTCCACCCCCTCCAGCGTCAGCTCGTAACCGGCAAGGGTGAAACTTTGGCCCGGCGCGAGGGTGCGAATATCCTCGCGCGACCAGCCGGTAATGGCGGCAATGCCGATGAAGGTGACACCAAGGCCAAGATGGGCGACGGATTTGCCCCAATCCGCCCCCGGCAATCGCCAAAGCCGCCGCCAGCGGCCACCGGCGCGCCGCCAGAGGTCCAGCGCGCTTCCCCCCGCCAACCAGACGCCAAGTGCGATGCCGACCGGCGCCACCGCGGATCGGCCGGACCCTGCCGCGAAGAGAAAAAGCAAAAGCGCCAGCACCAGCGCCAAAAGCCCGCCAAGCGGGCGCAGCGGCAGGCTGGCCAGCCGTGCCCTTTTCCAGGGCAGCATCGCGCCGAGGGGCAGGATGATCGCCAAGGCCACCATGAAGGGGGTAAAGGCCGCATCAAAAAACGGTGCGCCGACCGACAGTTTCCGTCCCATCGCCTCTGCCAGAAGCGGCCAGATCGTGCCGGTAAAGACCACGAAAGCCGCCACCGCCAGAAGGATGTTGTTCAGGACAATCGCGCCCTCGCGGCTGACCGGGCTGAAAAGCCCACGCGCCTGCAACGCCTCTGCCCTGAGCGCGAAAAGCAATAGCCCGCCGCCGATAAAGACCGCGAGGATCAAGAGGATAAACACGCCCCGTTCGGGGTCATTCGCAAAGGCATGGACAGAGGTGATCACCCCCGACCGCACAATGAAGGTGCCGATCAGCGAAAAGCCGAAGGCGAGGATGGCCAGAAGAACAGTCCAGGCCTTGAGGCTTTCGCGCCGCTCGACCACGATGGCGGAATGAAGAAGGGCCGCGGCGAAAAGCCAGGGCATGAAGCTGGCATTTTCCACCGGATCCCAGAACCAGAAGCCCCCCCAGCCCAGCTCGTAATAGGCCCACCAGCTGCCCAGCGCGATGCCAATGGTCAGGAAAATCCAGGCGGCCAGCGTCTAGGGCCGTACCCAGCGTGCCCATGCCGCATCGACGCGCCCCTCGATCAGGGCGGCGATGGCAAAGGAAAAGGCCATCGAAAGCCCGACATAGCCGAGGTAGAGAAACGGGGGGTGAAAGGCGAGCCCGGGGTCTTGCAGCAGCGGGTTAAGATCCTGCCCGTCAAAGGGCGGCACGGCCAGCCGCAAGAAGGGGTTCGATGTGAACAGGATGAAGGCCAGAAAGGCCACGCCGATCGCGGCCTGAATGCTGAGGACCCGCGCCCGAAGCCGCACTGGCAAGCCGCCGCCGAAAAGGCCCGCCGCCGCGCCGAAACCCGACAGGATCAAGACCCATAGCAGCATCGAGCCTTCATGGTTCCCCCATGTGCCAGAGACCTTGTAAAGCATTGGCTTCAGCGTATGGGAATTTTCGACGACCAGCCGCAGCGAAAAGTCGGACGTGACAAAGGCATGGATCAGGGCGCCGAACGACAGCGCAATGAAGGCGAATTGTAACATAGCCAGCGTCGGGCCGACCGCCATCCAGGCCCGGCGCCCGGTTTGCGCCCCGACCATGGGCACGATAGCCTGCAAAAGCGCCAGCGCCAGGGCAAGGATCAAGCTGAAATGGCCAAGTTCGGTAATCATGCCGCGACCATAGGCACTTCGGTCGAGCAGGCCAATCCCTGCGCGCAGCTGTCGCATCACATTTTGGCGTTCAGCGCCGGTTGCGCATCTCGTTCAGCGCCGGGTTGGAGGCGTCGGGGGCCGCGTCAACCTCTGCCGCCTCCGGTTCCGCAGACCCACCCAACCCCGTCGCTGCTGTAGCTGCCGCAGCCAGCGTGCGGCCCGTGGGGCGGGCGCGGAAATAATGCGCCTCTCTCGCGCCGAAATAGAAGCCGACGATAGCCGCCAGAAGCCACCAGAGCGGTTCGGGCACATAATTCAACCCGATCATCCTTTGGGCAAACCCCAAGGGGTCGGCCATCGCATAGACGAAAAGCCCCAAGGTTCCCAAGGCCAGCATTGGACGAGGAAGCCGGTTCAGACCATTGATAATCCTGTCAAAAACGCCCGGTGCGGCATATTGAAACTCTGCCCCCAGCTCGTCGAGCGCGGCCAGATAGGCCTCATGCGTGGCCTGCATCTTGCGGGTGGCATTGGGGGTAAAGACCTCGGCCACGCCGGTAACAGTCTGGCCAAGCGCAGTGGTGGCTGCAGCGCTGCCGAATATCCTGCCGATCAGCCCCATGCGGCACACCTTTGGCGGTGTTCGGCCTCGCTCAGGTGGAAGCGCGGCGAAATGAAAGCCTCGGCCCGGGTGATCCAGCCGCCCTTGCCACCGTCGCGGCGGCGGGCAAATTTGCGGCTTGCCGGTCGGGCATCGGCAAGGGCGTAGTAATAATTGCGCCGGGCGATGCCGTAAGCATCAGCGAAAAGCTGTGGGTCGGCCAAGGCGGCGGTGGCGGCGGCGGCCTTGGTCGCCGGACCAAGCACCCCGTCAATCGCCAGCCGCTGCCCCATCTGGTTCAAGAGCCGCTGCAAGATCCTGATCGACTGATTGCCGGCATTGACATACATGTCAAAGACCGTCGCCTGCAGCGCCTCCGGCAGATCGGCCAGCCCAGGACGGTGAAAGTAATGTTCGACAAAGATGGCGATGGCCTGACTCCGGTCCAGCGCCTGCAGATCGGCCCGGTCGATGACGCCATTGCCGGTGACATCGCGGCCAAGGCGCTGCAGCGCCGCCAGCGTCACGCCAAAATTGGTGGCCCCGCCCGGATCGTCGGGATCATCGACATAGCCGCCTTCGCGGGCGACGATCTCTGCGGCAATTTCGGTGACAGATTGCATGGCGGGCCCCGTTCTTCATCGGGGCAAGCCTGCGCGGCAAAGGTTAATTGCTGGCAGCCGGGGCGTTCGGATCGACATAGGTGCCCTGCTCTTTCAAGGCGTCGATCACTTCTTTCGGCATGTAATTTTCATCATGTTTGGCAAGGATCTCTGACGCGACAAAGGTTGTGCCGCGCATCTGGCCGGTGCCAATCATGCCCTGCCCCTCGGCGAAAAGATCGGGCAGGATGCCGGTGAATTGCACCGGGACCGCGCTATTGCCGTCGGTGACGTTGAAACTGATCGTCTTGCCTGCACCGCGCACCAGACTGCCCTTTTCGACCAGCCCGCCAATGCGAAAGATCTCTCCCTCCGCCGGGTTATCGGCAAGAACCTGACTGGGAGAGCGGAAAAGATTGATCCCGTCACGAAAGCCGTAGCCGATCAGCGCCGTGGCCAGCGCCAGGGACAGGGCCGCAATGACAATGACCTGTATCCGTCTGGTTTTCTTCAGGTTTTTCACGGGAATACCGGGGCCACCATCAAGCCTTCCGTCTCTGGCAGGCCCAGCATCAGATTGGCATTCTGCAGCGCCTGGCCAGAGGAGCCCTTGGTCAGGTTATCGAGCGTCGCCACAACGATGGTCCGCCCTGCGATCCGGTCGCCTACTACTCCGAGATGCACGAAATTCGACCCGGCGATGGACCGGGTGGAGGGCAGCTGGCCAAAGGGCAGCACATGCAGGAAAGGTTCGTCGCGGTAACGGTCTGCCAGTGCCGCATGAATGGCGCCCGCATCGCCCTCGACATAGGTGGTGGCGAGGATACCGCGGTTGAAGGGCATCAGATGCGGGGTGAACTGGATGCGCACGGGCCGCCCGGCCAGCCGCGAAAATTCCTGATCAAACTCGCCCAGATGCCGGTGCAGGCCGCCCGCCGAATAGGGGTGGGTGCCGCCCGACAGTTCGGCATGCAGCAGGTTTTCCTTCAGCGCCCGGCCCGCTCCGCTGACCCCGGCCTTGAGGTCAAGGATGATCCGGTCAAGGTCGATCAGCCCTGCCTCGATCAGCGGGCGGATGGCATATTGGCCGGTCGCGGCGTTGCAACCGGTGCCTGCAACGAGCCGCGCCCCGGCAATCTCGGCCCGGTAGAATTCCGTCAGCCCATAGACCGCCTCTGCCTGCAGATCCACGGCCGCGTGCGGCTTGCCATACCATTTTTCATAATCCGCCGGATCGCGCAGCCGGAAGTCTGCCGACAGGTCTACGACCTTCAGATCGCGGGGCAGCGCGGCGATGACCGCCTGACTGGTGGCATGTGGCAGGGCGCAAAAGGCCAGATCGACCGATGTGAAATCAATATCCTCGATCCGGCAGAGCGCGGGCAAAGTCAGATGCGCGAGAAAGGGAAAAACCTCGGCCATGGCCATGCCCGCCTTGCGGTCGCCCGACAATGCCACAATTTCCATTCCCGGATGGGTGGCAATAAGGCGCACAAGCTCTGCGCCCGTATAGCCAGAGGCACCAAGTATCGCGATTCTCTTTGTCATTGCCGGCTCCGGAATTGTCACAGGGGCTGATTAGCGGACCGCTACCCAGTTACAACAGGAAAATGCAATTTCAAAGGTTGGTGCTTGCCTCCTTGCGCCGTTTACGACCGATCAAGCCCAGCGCCAGCAGTGCCGGAAGCACCATCGGCAAGGTCGCGGGCAAGGGCACGGCGGCAGGGCTTGCGTTGGCGGTGACAACAACGGCCGGCGTCAGAAGGGGCGAGCGGTAAAGAGGTTGGGATCCGGAAGAGATGCCCGCTGCCGCCGGGCGGATACGATAGTTTAGTGTCAGGTGGACAGACCCTTTGGCGCCCAAATGAAGAAACAGGGATATTGGCCGACCTCGCAGTCTTATCCCTGTAATTTCAGATGCTTGCCAAAGGATATTGCGGTGAAGGAAGTTGGGGGCCGTGCTGTTGTGCATCCGCCCTTCCATGCCATAGGTCAGGCTTGCCCCCAACGCTGGCGTCAGGCTGAAGGTGACTTGCCGCGCGCCTTTCGGCAGTTCGGCAAAGACGAAATCGGAGTTTTTCCGCGCTGGCAGTGCGCTGCTGAGCGTCGCAAGGCCGAGGCCCAGATTGGAGACGCCCGACCAAATCAGGTTCCGGTCAAGTTGTGTGGAAGAGGCCTCGCGCATGGTCGCGCCGAAACTGGCCGTCGCACCGAAAAGCGCCACCACCAGTGAAAAGACAATTGTGCGAAGGGCTGTTGACCCGCCAATGCACATGCAGACATTTCCCCAATTCCAACCCCTTCCGACTAAGGGGGAAATTGGGCGGCTGGATGGCCGGAAACGGGTAATAATGGCACAAGAATGGGAAGACGCCTTATGGTTGCGTGTCGACTGGCCGCCTCAGGCCGCGCTGAACTGAATGGGCTGGCCAAGGAATTGCGTTGCCCGTTTGGAAACGGCGGCGGGGTCACCTGTGGTCATATATCCTGCCTGCTTTCCCGGTCCGATCAGGTTTGGCCGACGGGTGAGATAATCGGCAAGGCTTTCGGCGACCAGTTCGGCCTGTGAAAAGACCCGAACCTGTGGGCCAAGCGCCTCTCGAAAGGCCTTTTCCATCAACCGGTAGTGGGTGCAGCCCAGAATCGCCACCTGCGGGTTGGGCATCCGGCCTTTCAGATCCGCCACATGTTGACGCACCAGATCGCCCGCCAGCGCCTCGTCACCCTTTTCAATCGCATCGACCAGCCCGACGCAGGGCTGCGCCTCGACATCGACACCGATGGCACGAAAGGCCAGTTCGCGCTGAAAGGCGCGGCTGGCAACCGTGGCGGGCGTGGCAAAGAGTGCCGCATGTTTTACGGAAACTTCGCGCGGCGGCGAGTTGTCGCCCCATTGCCGTTCGGTCAGCGCCTCTATCAGCGGCACAAAGACGCCAAGGACCCGCTTGCCCTCCGGCACCCAGGTTTCCTGCATCCGCCGCAGCGCCACAGCCGACGCGGTATTACAGGCAAGGATCACCAGATCGCAGCCCTCGTCCCAAAGACGCGCGACACCGGCGCAGGTCAGCGAAAAGATCTCGTCCGCCGTGCGCACGCCGTAAGGCGCATTGGCATTGTCGCCGAGATAGACGAAGGGCACATCGGGCAGACGCGCCACCAGCGCACGGTTGACTGTCAGCCCACCCAATCCAGAATCAAACACGCCTACAGCCATTGCCGCCCCTGCCCCCGGGCTAGGCCCGGCCATTGTCTATTTTGTTCCCCCGCACTGGCCGCTTTCCGCCAGCGCGGTCCCAAAACCATAAAAGCTTGGCGCCGGGAAATCCATCGGCCCTTTCCTCCCTTGACGCTTTTCCGCCCGCCGGGCCAATCGCCGCAGCGCACCACCGGCCTGCTTTTTTCCTTTGGCCGCACCTGCAAGCTGCGGTATGAACTTTGATCAATATACCGGCAACGCCCCGTTGAAGGCACGCCAGATGGATGGTCAGAGCCTA
Organism: Paracoccaceae bacterium; assembly: GCA_049646265.1. Taxonomy (GTDB): domain Bacteria; phylum Pseudomonadota; class Alphaproteobacteria; order Rhodobacterales; family Rhodobacteraceae; genus TMP-24. The sequence goes on along the minus strand of JBARVM010000245.1, from coordinate 2,121 downwards.
TGGACTGGGACAAATTACGTATTTTTCATGCTGTTGCCGACGCTGGCTCTTTGACCCATGCGGGCGAGTCGCTGCACCTGAGCCAGTCGGCAGTCAGCCGGCAGATTCGCGCCCTTGAGGAGAATCTGAACACCACGCTTTTTCACCGGCATGCACGCGGCCTGATCCTGACCGAACAGGGCGAATTGCTGTTTGACGCCACGACCGCGATGAACAAGCGGCTCGATTCCGCCTCGGCACGGATTCGCGACAGCGAAGAGGAAGTATTCGGCGTTCTGCGTGTCACCACCACGACCGGTTTTGGTACACTTTGGTTGCCGCCGCGTCTGCCCAAGCTTTACCGCAAGTTTCCCGACCTCAAGATCGAGCTGATGCTGGAAGAGCGTGTGCTCGACCTGCCTATGCGAGAGGCCGATGTCGCCATTCGCATGAAGGAGCCATCGCAGGCAGATCTGATCCGCCGCCGGCTGATGAATATTCGTATGCGGCTTTACGCCTCTCCGGAATATCTTGCAGAAAACGGCACGCCGGAACGGCTGGAGGAGTTCTCAACCCACCGTTTGATCAGTCAGAACCCCAATACACCCCAGGTCGCCGCCGGGGCCAGTCTGGTTCAGACAATCATGGAACATGACATCCGCTCCACCCTTACAGTAAACAACTATTTCGGCGTTTTGCAGGGTGTGCTGAACCACCTTGGGATTGGTGTTCTGCCCGATTATCTTTGGGAGGATTTTCCGCATCTGGTTCGTGTTTTGCCCAACATGGAAAGCGCCGAAGTGCCGGTCTATCTGGCCTATCCGGAAGAGCTGCGGCATTCCAAACGTGTAGCGGCCTTCCGCGATTTCGTCTCGGAGGAGATAGTTGCCTACCGCAAACGCATGTCCGAAGACCCCGGCAGCTGAGTCTAAAGCGGCTTCGAGGGGACGGTCCATAGTGAGGCATGTTAGCAACGCATAGCGGGCATGTCGCCAAATGCGTGTGGAAGTTGTTGAATTCTTCGATTCATCAATCTAGATGCGGAAGGGAGGGCGACTGTTGAGAATTCCAGTTGCTCTCACCTCCCTGTTGGACTTGGGCCGAGCTTGTCTCGGCCTTTTTTTTGGTAATAGCATTACCTAAGTGTCTTCGCCCGTTACCTGCGACGGACCAGTCAACTTTCCATCGCCTATTGGCGCTGATGCTCTTTCCCCTGCACACGACATGGCCTATGAGAGCGACCAACCGAGCGCAGCGGGGGAAAACATGCAAGAGCCGAAGATCACCGAAGAGTTGATTGCCGCCCATGGGCTGAAGCCTGACGAATATGAGCGCATTCTCGGGATCATCGGTCGTGCCCCTACTTTTACCGAACTTGGCATCTTCTCGGCGATGTGGAACGAACATTGTTCCTACAAGTCCTCGAAGAAATGGCTGCGCACCCTGCCAACTTCCGGCCCGCAGGTCATCTGCGGCCCGGGCGAGAATGCTGGCGTTGTCGATATCGGCGGCGGGCAGGCGGTGATCTTCAAGATGGAGAGCCACAACCACCCTTCCTATATCGAGCCGCATCAGGGCGCCGCGACCGGCGTCGGCGGCATCTTGCGCGATGTCTTTACCATGGGCGCGCGTCCCATCGCGGCGATGGATTCGCTGTCCTTTGGTCTGCCCTCGCATCCGAAGACCGCCCATCTGGTGAAGGGCGTCGTCGAAGGTGTCGGCTCATACGGCAATTGCTTTGGCGTGCCGAATGTGGGGGGCGAGGTGCGGTTCCACGCCGCCTATAATGGCAACTGCCTTGTGAACGCCCTTGCGGCGGGCCTCGCCGATACCGACAAGATCTTCTATTCGGCCGCCTCTGGCGTCGGCATGCCGGTCGTCTATCTCGGTGCCAAGACCGGGCGAGACGGCGTCGGTGGCGCGACCATGGCCTCGGCCGAGTTCGACGATACGATCGAAGAAAAGCGCCCCACCGTTCAGGTCGGCGACCCCTTCACCGAAAAGCTCCTGATCGACGCCTGTCTCGAACTCATGGCCACAGACGCCATTCAGGCCATTCAGGATATGGGCGCCGCGGGCCTCACCTCCTCCTCCGTCGAGATGGCAGACAAGGGCGGCGTTGGCATCGAGATGGACCTTGAC
>JBARVM010000244.1:0-8870 GCA_049646265.1 Paracoccaceae bacterium | reverse complement strand
CCGACGATCCCGCACATGGCCAAAGCTCCTTTGAAGGTTTCGACTCAGACGCTAGCACCAAATCTGAAATCACTCAACCAAGAAGAAACAAATTTTCAAAAGGGGAAACAAAAGAGAAAGGCGCCACAAGGGCGCCTTTCCACGTTTCTTGCGGTAAACAAGTGTTTCTTGGCTGATCAGTAGCGTTCGACCGCTTTGATCACCTTTGTCTTGTCCATCAGCTTGGCGTTTTCCTCCAGATGCGCGCTTTCGCTTTTGAACTGCATCCTGTGCCAGCCGATCCAAAAGATCAGCCCAGCGATGAACATCAGGAACTCCGTACCCTGAAAAGGATAGACGGCGCCCACTTCGGCCAGATCGACGGCCCAGCTATCAAGTCCATTAGTTGACATGTCTTATCTCCCTATCAGGCGCCAAGATGGGCTTTTTCAGCTTCGATGACCTTTGCCAAAGCATCCTCGTAAGCATGGTGTTCAGCAAAATCGAGACCTTGCATCTCGACCGCTTCCGGGATGCGCAGCACGCCCATCGCCGACTGGATCTTGGCCAGAACCCAACCGGGCAGGAAGCCAAGCAAGCCGAACATGATGGCCGCGCCAATGGTGTTGCCGATCGGGTTGATCGTCGCATAGCCCTCGTAAGGCGAGGAAGGCTGACCCCAAAGCAGGATGCCCGCGATGATAAGGCCAAGAACGCCCGAGTAGCCATGCACGGCCACAGCACCAACCGCGTCGTCAAGCTTGAAGGTCCGCTCCACCCAATAGTGCAGCTTGTAGACGATCACGACACCTACGGCACCGACCAGCATTGCCTGGATCGGGTGGTAAAGGTCGTTCCCTGCCGATGCGGTGATGATCCCCGCCAGACCGCCGGAGAAGGTCCAGAAAGCATCGCCCTTGGACACAACATAGGCTGCCATCAAGCCACCAGAGAGTGACATGAGGAAGTTGAAGGTGATGGCCGATAGCGTCGTCGGTGCCAAATAGATATTGGTGCCGGTCCAAGTGGTGCCAACGATCTGGCCGCCGATGACTTCGGGCGAGATGATCGGCACGTTACAGGCGGCATAGAAGCCCCAGAAGCCGGTATAGATCAGGAAGATCCCGATGCAGAGCATCCAGGGGTTATGCGGCGGGATATCGCGCGGCGTGCCGTCCGCGGCGAATTTGCCGATGCGCGGCCCAAGAACCATGATCACCCCCAGCGCATAGCCGCCGGCAATCGCGTGGATAACGCCAGAGGCATAGGCATCGTGATAGCCCAGAACCTTGACCATCCAGCCATCCCAGTGCCAGCCCCAGGCGGCGTCGATGATCCACCAGACCGAGCCGATCATCACCGCATGAAGCCAGAGCGCCGAAGAGCGGATCCGCTCGATCACCGAGCCGGAGACGATAGAGGCGGCGGTCCAGGAAAACAGCAGGAACGCTGCCCAGAAGACGCCGGTGATATGGTCGCCAAGATGGGTGCCCATATTTTCCGACCAAGCGGTATAGGGGGCGCCAGCCTCCCATCCGATGCCGCCCATGCCTGGGAAGGCATTGGGAAAGGCGAAATAGATCCACCAGCCGAAGAAGAAGAATGTCACCGTCACCAACGGAATGATCATGACGTTCTTCATCAGCGTGTGCATATGGTTGCGCCGGCGGCTCGCGCCGACCTCGTACATACAGAATCCGACATGGATCAAGAACATGAATACGACCGTTACCCAGTAGTAAAACTCGGTAAATAACGTCGTTAGTGCGTTGAGATTTCCATCCACTTCCGGTGTCCCCCTATTGAAATTGACGTACTCACAGTGATCATTTTTTACCGAAAGTAGGTCTTTCAAGGCGGATTTTGTCAACAATAATTGCGCGCCATGTGGATCGTTTTCAATCCGACAGGGCGGTTTGAAGCGTGGGATGACTCGGAAAATCAATAAGTTTCATATAGTTGGCTGCGTTCTTTGCCTTGGCAAATGACCGGCCGCTCATACCTATGGCGGTGAGAATGAATCTACACCTGGTTGATTTAGTGCTGGCGAGCCACGTTCCAAGGGGACGGGCGAACCCGGATTAGCCCAGTTGGAGATCGAGATTTGTGACTCGTCAACCAACCGGACGATATTCCGGCGCCCGCTTCGCTTGCCAGCGTCTGATGTCGTCAGTCCGCCTGCGGATAGGAGATGACACTTAGGTAGCGGGCGGGCAATTTGTTCAGCTTGTCAGGCCCATGCGGTGCGTCAGCGTCAAAGAAAAGACTGTCACCCGGCTGCATCAAAAAGGTCTGGTCGCCGTGGCGATATTCAACCTCTCCCTCCAGCATGTACAACAGTTCGATCCCGTCGTGCTGAAAGGTTGGAAAGATATCTGACCGTTCCGAAAGTGTAATCAGGTAAGGCTCCACAATCACGCCAGAGGCGTTGGCGCCGATATGGCCAAGCAGGTTATACTGATGGCCAGCTCGGGTTCCGGCCCGGTCCATCACCACGCCGGTGCCGGATTTGACATGCACCACCTCGCGCCGTTCCTCATAGCGCCTAAAGAAAGAGGTGATAGGCACCGACAGCGCGTGGGCGAGCGATTGCATGGTGGCCAGCGACGGCGAGGTGACGCCGTTTTCGATCTTTGACAACATGCCGATGGACAGGCCCGTATGTTTCGACAGATCCGCAACCGTCATGCCCTTTTGCCGCCGAAAGGCGCGGACGGCCAAACCGATCGCCATTTCCAGATTCTTTTCACGGGGCTCGGACGGGCGGTGGGGATCCTGTGACAGGCTTTTGGCGGCGGTGGCCTTGCCTGCGATCTTTCCGGTTTGTTTTGTCATTCTTTTTCCCAGTGCGATGCGCTTTCGGGCGGCTAAATCCATTGCAGCAGAATGTCTCCTTATCCGGAAAATTGGTGGCGACTGCAATGAATTATTCCTGACAGTGAATTACCCCCATTGGAAAAACCCGCCAAGCCCCTATAATTCCACTGATGAACGGTGCACCTAAACATCTTGGATTTCTGGTCTTTCCCGGTTTTCCGATGGCCTGTCTGACATCGGCCATCGAGCCTTTGCGCGCGTCGAACGAAATTACCGGAAAACAGGCCTTTCGCTGGTCGGTGGTGGCCGAGAGTGCGGCCCCGGTCGCTTCCTCTGCCGAGGTGTTGTTTGAGCCGAACGTCACGCTCGACCAGGCGGGGGATCTCGACTACCTCTTTTTCCTGTCGAGCCCGGTTGGCGAATTTCGCGATGAAGCAAAGGGGCGCGCCCTTTGTCGGCGGCTGGCGCGGGCAGGGGTCGTGCTCGGCGGCTTTTCGGGCGGGATCTTTCCCCTGGCGCGCGGGCATTTTCTGGACAATCGCGCCGCCTCGGTCCACTGGTGTTACGAGGCGGCCTTTGTCGCCGAATTTCCCGAGATTGCCGCCAAAGAGGCTGTGATCACCATAGATCGCGGTCGTATCACTGCGGCAGGGGCGACGGCGGTCTTTGACCTGATGCTGAAATTCATCGAAGATGATCTCGGCCCCGAAGTGATGACAGAGGTGGCTTGTTGGTTCCAGCATCCTGTCGTGCGCGGCCCCGATGTGGTGCAGCGCCTGCCGGGATACCGGGAGGATCGGACACAGGACACGCTGCCCCTCGCGGTCGCGCGTGCCATCGGCCATTTCACCGAAAATATCGAATATCCCCTGTCGATCGACGAAACCGCCCGGCGGGTCGGCCTGTCGACCCGGCAGCTCGATCGGGCCTTCAAGACCGCTACCGGCCTTTCACCCCTGCGCTATTACCGGATGATCCGCATGAAACAGGCACGTCAGCTGATCCAGTTTTCCGACATGACCTTGACAGAGGTCGCCCATGCGATCGGCTACACCAGCCCGACACCGATGGTGCGCCATTTCGTCGAGGAGTTTGGCCATTCGCCGCAAGCCGACCGTATGGCCCGCAACAGCTTTCGTCAGCGCGGCACCGGCCTCAGGTTTCAAGCGCAGGTCTGAGACAGGCGCAGGTCCGGCAAGCCAGATCGGATAGGGGCTGAACAGACAGAACCGTTTCAGAAAGGCCGGGCCAAGTCAGGCCCAGGCCACGCCAGCCGGTCTTTGCGCAACTGACCTATTGCAGATAGGGCATCGGATCGACGGAATCGAACCCTTGCCGCACCTCGAAATGCAGGAAGGCCGGTTCCGAGCCGCGCACCTTGGCAATCGTCTGGCCGCGCGAAACCTTGTCGCCCTTCTTCACCGCAATCGCGTCGATATTGGCATAGACGGTCAAAAGGTTGTCGGCATGGCGCAGCACAAGGATCGGCACACCTTCGGTATCCTTGGTTATGGCGGCAACCGCGCCGTCGCCTGCCGCCGCAACCGCGGTTCCCGCTGCCGCGCCAATGTCGATCCCGTCATTCTTCTTCTTTTGATAGCCGCGAATGATCTTGCCCTTGACCGGCATGGCCAGTTTGCCAGCCGTGGCGGTCGTGGCAAGGTCGGGGGCAGGGGGCGTTTCGACCGGCTCGCTGGCGGCGGTGGTCTTTTCTTCCGGCAGCGGCTTTTTGGCCGAGGGCGGCTCTGGCGTCGCCGAACCTTCGCCGGGTGCCGTCACCACTTCGGTGGCTTTCGGTGCCTTGCTGCCCGAGGTCGGGATCAAGAGGATCTGCCCCTCGCGCACGTCGAGATTGCCGTTCAGCCCGTTCCAGTCGGCCAGCGACCGTACATTCACATTATACTGGCGCGCGATGGAATAGGCGGTTTCGCCGCGCAAGACCTTGTGGCGCAACGGCTCATTGCCAATGGGCGGAGAGCTGATCGGCGTCGGCTTGGCCGGCTGCTGGTTCTTTGTCTCCTCGATGGCGTTGGAGGCGATGGATTGCACGTCGATCGTCCCACCCGACGCGGTTGCCGGCGGCAGACTGGCCGTGCCGATCACGCCTGCAGCGGCGCCAGCCTCCGGCACGCGGCGGGGCAGGGCGAGCACTTCGCCCTCGCGCAGGACCGCCGCGGCATTGATGGCATTGTAGCTCGCCAGTTCCTCGGCCGGAAGGCCAACGCGGGCGGCAACACTTGTCACTGTATCGCCCCGCCGGGCCAGTGCGACCTGATAGCCGGGATAGGAAATGACCCCGCGCTGATCTGGTGCTGGCCGCACGGCGCTGCCGGCGGCTACGGCGTCGGACGTATCAAAGATACCTTTGCCGAAATGCCGCAGATCACCGTCGAAGCGGCCGTCATTTTCACAGGCGGCCAGCGTCAGAACCGACGCCCCCATGATGAACATGCGAAATGCATTTTTCGCCAGTTTGGCTGTCATTGCTCTATCCTCACCGCTCGGCCCGGTTTTCCCGCGCCATTTCCGTTTTTGTTGTCCGGGGTTTCTTGGCCCACCCCGGTCGGGCTAATCTTGTGCGATCCCCTCGATCAGTGGCACAAATCGTACCGGTCGCAACTCTTCATAGTCAAACCCGTCTTCGCCGCGGGTCACCTTGATCAGGCCCTGTACCGTATCGGACTGGCCGACGGGCACAACCATGATACCGCCAATCCGCAGCTGGGCCAAGAGGGGGCCGGGCGGATCTTCGGCGGCGGCCGTGACGATAATGCGGTCAAAGGGCGCCTGTTCGGGCAGACCGAAAGAGCCGTCGGCGGAAAAGGCCGTGATATTGGAGAGGTCAAGCTGCTGGAAAATCGCCTGCGCCTCGCGCACCAGCCGCCGGTGCCGGTCGACCGTGTAGACCCGCCGCGCCAGATGGCTGAGGATCGCCGCCTGATAGCCGGAGCCGGTGCCAACCTCCAACACCTTGTCGCGGGGGCTGATTTCCAGCGCCTGCGTCATCAGCGCCACGACCGACGGCTGGCTGATCGTCTGGCCGCAGGCGATGGGCAGCGGCATATCCTCGTAAGCGCGTTCAGCGAACAGGCCGCGTACGAAAAGGCCACGATCCACCGCCTCCATCGCCGACAGAACACGCGGGTCCGTCACGCCCTTGGAGCGGAGCGTATAAAGAAACCGCATCTTCTGTTCGGCAAGGTCGGTCATGTCAGCCGTTTGCTCAGATCATCAAGAATATCATGCGCGGTCAGATCGGCCCGCATCGGGGTCACAGAGATATAGCCGTCGAGATTCACCGCAACATCGGTGCCCGGTGCTGTAGGCTTATGTTGCGGGCCGCCGGTAATCCACAAAAAACGACGGCCAGAGGGTGAGACATGCGGTTCCACCCCAAAGAAAGTGTCCGTCCGGTAGCCCTGCGCCGCAACGCGCGTGCCGCGCAGGTCGGCGGCCGGGATCGGCGGGAAGTTGACATTATAGAAAAGCCGGTAGTCGCCCTGGTCCCAGGGGGCCGCCTCCAGCAACTGGCGCACCAGTGCGGCGCCATGCACCCGCGCCACATCGAACGGGTCGTCAATGGCGGTATTGGCCGGGCCCATGAATTGTGAAAGGGCAATGGCGGGCAAGCCTTGCAGCGCCGCCTCCATCGCGCCGCCGACAGTGCCAGAATAAAGCACATTCTCGGCGGCGTTATTGCCGCGGTTGACGCCTGACAGCACCAGATCGGGCCGCACATCGGTCATCACGTCATAAAGACCGGCCAGAACACAGTCGGCAGGGCTGCCTTCGGCGGCAAAGCGGCGCGGCGCCAGCCGGGCGATCATCATCGGATGGGTATAGCTGATGCAATGGCCGACGCCGGATTGTTCAAAGGCGGGGGCGACGGTCCAGACCTCTCCCTCCGGTCCGGCGATCTCGGCGGCGATCTCGGCCATGACCTCCAGCCCCGGGGCGTTGATGCCATCGTCATTGGTAATCAGGATACGCATGTTCGCCCCTTGCTTTGCCTTTCCTTACGGGCTTCGCGTGGCCAGGTAAAGATCGTGCCCAATGTCGGCCGCCGACCCGCGCAACACCACTATCCAGCCGCCGGTCCCGCAGGCATCAGATCTCGGCAATCAGCCGCCGTGCCTCGGCCCCGATGTCCGCCAGATGCGCCCGATCCTCGCCCGGGTAAAAACGCGCCCTTGTTGCGGTGGCGACCGGCCTTGGCGTCAGGATACGGACCTTTGGCCCGGTGTTGACGGTTTCCGCCTGCCAGCTTTTCGCAAGCTGGATTTGCGCCGCCTTGGTGGCCCCGTAGGCGCCAAAGAACTTCGCGCCACCCTGCGGGTCATCAAGAAAGACTGCCGTGCCGTGCCCGGCCCGCAGCAAAGGTTCCATCAGCGGAATCAACTGGGCCGTGGCGCGCAGGTTGGTCGTTGCGGACTTGTCGAAATCCTTCATGTCGAGATGACCGGCAGGTGCCATCGGCGGCGCATGTACCGCGCAGTGAATCCACATCTGCAACCCGCCCCAACGGCCAGCGACAGAATTGGCCAGATGCTCAATCGCCTTGTCATCATTGATGTCCAGCGGCGCCAGCGTCGCCGAACCGCCTGCGCGCTGGATCTCGTCGTCCAACTCCTCCAGCCCGCCGGTGGTGCGCGCCACCGCCATCACATGCCAGCCTGACGCGCCAAGAGCCGCCGCCATCGCATAGCCAAGCCCGCGCGAGGCGCCGGTCACAAGCGCCACGGGTTTTGCGGCGAGGTTGGGTTTTGTTCTGTCGGTCATTGGCGATCTTTCGGTCATGGTCCGGTGATTTCGCACTCTGCCTGCCGCTGTGCAACGGGAAAATCGCGCCCGCCCTGCGCCTTGCGCTTGCGAAAGGCCTCCGCCAGCGTCTATCGCTATGCGCGCCGCCCTTGGCAAGGGGGGCGGCTTGCGTGTAAGACAAGGCAAATAATGATCGGGGTGGGGCTTTGAGCGAGACCGACAGTTTTATCGATGAGGTAACGGAAGAAGTCCGGCGCGACAGGCTGTTTGCGATGTTTCGCAAACATGGCTGGATCGGGCTTTTGCTGGTTCTTTTCATCGTGGGTGGATCTGCCTGGAACGAGTGGAAAAAAGCGCGGGCCGAGGCGGATGCGGAAAGCTTTGGCGATGCGCTTTTGGCGGCCGAGGCGCAGGGCGACGCTGCCGCACGGCTGGAAGCCCTGCGCGCACTTGGCGAAAATCCCGCCGCTTTTCCGCAAGATGGACAAAAGATGCTTTTGGCCTTCCTGACCGCAGCCGAGGCCGAGGCCGCGGGCGATCTGGACGGTGCGCGCGCCATTCTGTCGGGCCTGACAGAGGGTAAGGGACTTCCCGGCGTCTACCAGGATCTGGCGCTTTTGCGGCTTGTGTCCTTGGGTTGGGGGCAAGATGATCCGGCGGCGCGCGCCGAGGCCCTTGCCCGTTTGACCACGCCCGGCGCACCTTTCCGCACCCTAGCGCAAGAGCAGGAAGTCTATGGCATGCTCGAGGCCGGAGAGACCGACGCGGCCATTGCCCGCCTGCAGGAAATTCGCCTTGATGCCGAGACACCGGCGGGCCAGCAGGCGCGTATCGGCGACCTTTTGACGCTGCTTGGCGTTGACAAGACCGAACAGGACCCCATTCCGCAACCCCTTCTGGGTGGCGAAACCGCAGAATGATCGAACTGGCCGCGCGGCGGCCGTACCGGTAACCGGCGCAGCAAAGCCCGACCTAGTAAGAAGGACCGAAACCCGTGGCGATATCGAACAAGATGGGGCTAGTGTTGCTGGCGGCGCTGCTGGTTGGCTGCGGCAAGGGCGAAGAGCCGTTGCAGGGCGAAAGGCTGACCATCCGTCAGGCGATGGAGGCTGCGGATGCCGCCGACGGCGGCGCAGAGCCTGAGGGCGATGCCACTGCTGCCGCGACCCTGTCCGTGCCGATATCCTTGCCCGGGCAGCAATCGCTGGCTGACTGGACCCATCGCGGCGGCAATGCCGCCCATCTGGCGGTGCATTCGGCCTATTCCGGCGCCTTTGCCCCGCTTTGGACCGCCAAGGTCGGGCAGGGCGACA
>JBARVM010000243.1:0-6367 GCA_049646265.1 Paracoccaceae bacterium | reverse complement strand
CCCGCCTCCTTTCGCACCAATGACGCATTCTGGCAGGGGCGCGGCTACCGCGCCCTCGACGGGGTCTTTGCCCGCTACAGCTGGCGCGATATTGGCGAGACGGCAGAGACGGAAAAATCCCTGCAGGTCTGGTTCCGGGCGCTGGATGGCGCGGAATAGACCCTCCGCCATCTGCCTGTGTCGCCCGCCACGAAAGGTCAGGGAATGAAAATTGCCGCCGCCGCCTATCCACTCAGCTGGTTCGATGCCTTTGCCGACTATGAGGCGAAGCTGACCGAATGGGTCGCCGAAGCCGCCGGGGCGGGGGCCGAACTTCTGGTCTTTCCCGAATATGGCGCGATGGAGCTTGCCTCCCTCGGTGGGCCGGCCGTCGCTGCGGATCAGGAAGGGGCGCTGCGCGAAGCCGCGCGCCATCGCGCTGCAGCGGATGCGCTGCATCAGCTGCTTGCCGCGCGCTTCAGGGTGATGATCCTTGGCGCCTCCGGTCCGGTCTTTGATCCGGCATGCCACCCCGACCGCCCGGTCAACCGTGCCAGCCTTTTTGGCCCCTCGGGCCTCATCGGCTATCAGGACAAGGTAATGATGACCCGGTTCGAGCGGGAAGAGTGGCTGGTGGTGCCGGGCCAATCGCTCGCGCTGTTCGAGACGGCGCTGGGCAAGATCGGCGTCTCCATCTGCTATGACAGCGAATTTCCCCTGCTTGGCCGCACCCTGGCAGAGGCGGGCTGCGAGGTGATGCTGGTCCCCTCCGCAACCGAGGGGGTGGCAGGCTATACCCGCGTGCGCGTCGGCGCCATGGCCCGCGCGCTCGAAGGGCAGATGGTCACGGTTCAGGCCCCCGTTGTCGGCACGTCGCCCTGGTGCGCGGGGATGGAGGAAAATACGGGCCGCGCCGCCATCTACGGGCCTGCGGATCATGGGTTTCCCGCCGATGGCATCCTTGCCGAAGGGCCGCTGGGTAGTCCGGGCTGGGTCTATGGCCAGGCCGATCTGGCTGCCATCGACGCTTTGCGCCGTGACGGCGGTGTGCTGACCCGGGCGCACTGGCCCGAACAGCTCGGCCCTGCGGCAGATCTGCGACGGATTTCGGCGCTCTAGCCCGGCTTGCGACATAGGGCTTGAAAATCCGGGGGAAGCGGCGCATTTAGGGCGCGCCTGCCAAATGGGGTGGGCGGATTGAGAAGGAGTGACCATGGCCAAGGAAGACGAGCTCGAATTTCCTGGTGTCGTACGCGAACTTCTGCCCAATGCGACATTCAAGGTCGAGCTTGAGAACGGCCATGAGATCATCGCAACGATGGCAGGAAAGATGCGCAAGAACCGCATCCGCGTTTTGGCGGGTGACAAGGTTCAGGTGACAATGACGCCATATGACCTTTCCAAGGGTCGGATCAATTACCGTTTCAAGTAAACCCGTGGTGCCGCTTGTCCTCGGCTCTGCCAGTGCGCGCCGTCTGGCGCTACTGGCGCAGCTGGGGCTGACGCCGGACAGGGTCAGCGCACCCGATATCGACGAAACCCCGCTTAAGGGGGAAAGCCCGCGCGCCTATGTGGCGCGCATGGCCCGGCAAAAGGCGCAGGCGGTTGCCCGCCCGGATGCAGACGAGGTGGTTCTGGCCGCCGACACGACCGTGGCCGTCGGCCGCCGTATTCTCGGCAAACCGGCCGATGCGGCCGAGGCGGCGGAATTTCTGATGGCGCTTTCGGGGCGCCGCCACCATGTGCTGACCGCCATCGCGGTTTGCCGGGGTGACCGGCTCTGGCAACGGCTGGTCGATAGCGAGGTCCGTGTCAAATCCCTCTCCAACGAGGAGGTGAACGCCTATCTTGCCTCTGGCGAATGGCAGGGCAAGGCGGGCGGCTATGCCATTCAGGGACGGTTCGGCGCCATGGTGCCCTGGCTCAAGGGCTCCTTTACCGGCGTCGTTGGCTTGCCGCTGGCCGAAACCACCACACTTCTGTCGGCAGCCGGTGTCGATCTCTGCGCCGTTTGGAGGGATATGTGATAGGCCGTGTTGTCGTTCTTGGGCAGTTTCGCGGGTGCGAGGCGGCAGCCCTGATGGTGGATGGGCGGATCGAGGATCTGCTGATCGAGCCCCCCGATGATGCGGGCTTTGCCCCCGGCGCGATCCTGCGTGCGGTGGTGGACCGGCAGATGAAGGGGCAGGGCGGCGTCTTTGTCCGCCTGCCCGCCGGCGCGCGCGGTTTTCTGCGTGAAAGCGGTGGGCTGGCGCCGGGGCAAGTGCTTTTGGTGCAGGTCAGCGGCGGGGCAGAACCGGGCAAGGCGCTGCCGGTCACGCGGCGGCTTCTGTTCAAATCCCGCTATGCGATCGTCACACCGCTGGCGCCGGGGCTCAATATCTCGCGTAAGATCAAGGATGAGGCGTTGCGTGCCGAACTGGCCGCACTGGCGACGGCCGCGATGGAAGGGTCGGCCTTTGGCCTGATCCTGCGCTCTGCCGCCCTTTCTGCCGAACCCGAAGAGATCAGCGAGGATATCGCCGCCATGCGTGATCTGGCCAATGCCGTCATGGCGGATATGCAGGGCGGGCCTGAACTTCTGGTCGATGCGCCAACCCCGCATGAGGAAGCCTGGCGCGACTGGGCCGACCCGCCGCCGGATGAGGTGGCAGAGGGCGCGCGGGCCTTTGCCGACCACGGAGTGGAAGAGGCGATCGACGCGCTCCTCGTCCCCGATGTGGCGCTTCCCGGCGGCGGCAGCATGGCGATAGAGCCGACGCGCGCCCTGATCGCCGTCGATGTGAATACCGGGGCCGATACAAGCCCGGCTGCCGCGCTGAAGGTGAATATCGCCGCTGCCCGCGATCTGGCGCGGCAATTGCGTCTGCGCGGGCTTGGCGGGCAGGTGGTGGTGGATTTCGCCCCGATGCCCAAACGCGACCGCGCCACCCTGGAACAGCAGCTGCGCGCCGCCTTCAAGGGAGAAGCGGCAGAGACAAGTCTCGCTGGCTGGACGCCGCTTGGTCTTTATGAGTTGCAGCGCAAGCGTGACCGGCTGGCGCTGACCCGTCTGATCGCCCGAAGCGGGAAGGGGACAGAAGCATGAGCTGCCCGATCTGCCAAAAACCTACCGACCCGGCCTATAGGCCCTTTTGTTCCAAACGCTGCGCCGATATCGATCTTGGCCGCTGGATGACCGGCAGCTACCGCCTGCCAGTGAACGAGGAGGAGGAAGAGCGCAGCTCTGACGCCGCCGATACGGAAGGCCCGGCCCGCCCGCATTAATGCCCTGCGCAAGCAGCTCCCCGTCGCCCGCAGCGCAGGCGGACCCGGCAGCAAAGACCGCCATGGCAGGAAATGGCCGCAAAGGTCGGATTTTTCGGCGAAAGCCTCTGGACAGGTCCCCCGCACCCGACTAATAACGCGCCACCCGGATGGTGACATCCGCAAAGGTGCCCAGATAGCTCAGTTGGTAGAGCAGCGGATTGAAAATCCGCGTGTCGCTGGTTCGATTCCGGCTCTGGGCACCACTTAATTCCCTGACATAGTTTGGTATTTGCTCACTCCGAACCCCCTTCGGTTCGGCTTTGACGCTTTTGGCAGAAGGTTTGACAGTTAGCGACCGGCGCGCATCGCCTCAGTGGTGCGACGCTGGCAGAAAAGTCGATCGTTGTGAATGTGGCCAAAGGCAACACCGTTTATGTCAGCTGTTCAATTGGCGTTGACCTCATCGTCGGATCGATGCAGCTCGACGTCCGCGTGGCAGAGGAGGCCGCGGCCGCGATCGCAAAGATGAAGGCTTCCAAGACAGAGTAAGCACCTGTCAGGCTGGCGCAGGGTCATTTTCAAATTCTGCGCCACCGACTTGCGCGGCAGATACGCGCGGCGCCCGAACTGGCATCGCCGCTCGGTTCCGTGCTAGGATCGGCCATGGATATGCAAGCCCGCTTGCCCAATGCTGTCCGGCGCTACTGGCAGGGGGGATATACCCCGGCCCTGTCGGTCTGGCTGGTGCTGATCGGCGGGCGGCTTGCGGTTCTGGCCCTCTATCGCTCCTTGCCGCCCGACCTGCCGGTCTGGTTGCGCCTGATCCTCGGTCTGGCGGATCTTGCCTTTCTGCTTTGGCAGGTCGTCGGCGCCCTGCGCGCCATCCGTAACGAGTTGGAGGGTCAAAGCGCCACGGTCGCGGTCTGGGGCGGTCATGCCGCTGTCCTCGGCTCTGTCGCGGTGGCGTTCTTCGGGTTGGTCGATCTGGCGATCGCGCCGCCCCAGCCCCCGCAGCAACAGGTAAAAGCTGCGCCCGTAACCCTGCCGCGCGACGGCGACGCCGCGCTCCTGACCGGAGAGATCACCTTTCAGACCCTGCAGGCGCTTGACAGGACCCTGTCAGAAGGGCCGCCCCTGCGCAGGCTGCGGCTCGACAGTCCGGGCGGGCTCATCTATGCCGCCCGCGCCCTTGCGGAACGGGTCGGGGCGAATGGCCTGACGACCGAGGTGAGGGGCGATTGCTTTTCCGCCTGTACGCTGGTCTTCATTGCCGGGGCGGACCGGTTGCTTGGCCCCGCCGGGCGGCTCGGCTTTCACGGCTATGCCTATGAGGGTGTACAGAATTTTCCCGATATCGCCGGGGAAGAACAACGCGACGCGGCCTTTTTCGCGCGCCAAGGGCTTGATCCGGCTTTTGTCGCCCGGGTCTTTGCCACCCCGCATGAGGCGATCTGGATGCCCGCACGGGCGGAACTGGTTCAGGGCGGCGTTCTGACCCGCTAAGGCGGGCAAATTGACGGTCGCCACCCATGGCCATTTCCCCCGCAGCCTGTAACATGGGCCCTGGCACTGCGCCTGTAAGGCGCGCCTCATCAACCAAGGGACCGCAATGGCCGAAACTCCCCCCCAAAGAACCGCATCGCCGGTCTTTCGCGCCATCGCTTTCAAACTGACCTCGGTCATGCTCTTCGTCTCCATGTCGGCGCTGATCAAATCGCTGGCCGGGCAGGTCCCGCCGGGGGAGGTGGTCTTTTTCCGCTCGGCCTTTGCCGCGCCGGTGATCCTGATCTGGCTCATCTTTACCGGGCGCATGGCCGACGGTTTGCGCACATCTAATTATCAGGGCCATTTCTTTCGCGGCCTGATGGGCACGGCGGCGATGGGTTGCGGCTTTGCCGGGCTTGGCCTCTTGCCCCTGCCGGAGGTTACGGCCATCGGCTATGCCGCGCCGCTTCTCACCGTGGTTTTTGCCGCCATGTTTCTTGGTGAAAGGGTGCGTATCTTCCGTATCCTTTCGGTGGCACTTGGCATGGCCGGGGTGCTGATCATCCTGTCGCCTCGCCTGCATATCGACATGGGTGCCGTCGGAACGGCCGAGGCGCTGGGCGCGGTTCTGGTCCTTGTCGGCGCGGTCTTTGCCGCGCTGGCGCAGGTCTTTGTGCGCAAGCTGGTGGCCGAGGAACGCACCAGCGCCATCGTCTTTTACTTTTCGATCAACTCAGCCGCACTTTCGCTGATCACACTGCCCTTCGGCTGGGTGATGCCCGATCCCGCCACCTTTGTAACGCTTGCCACCTGTGGGCTTCTGGGCGGTATCGGGCAGGTGTTCCTTACCTCCTCCTACCGCTATGCCGACGCTTCTGTCGTGGCGCCCTTTGATTATGCCTCGATGCTGGTGGCGCTGGCCGTCGGCTATTTCGCCTTTGACGAGGTGCCCAGCACCACGGTCCTTGCAGGGGCCGCACTGGTAATTGTTGCGGGGATCGTGATCATCTGGCGCGAACGGCTCTTGGGGCTGGAACGCGGGGCAGGGCGGCGCGCGACCACACCGCAATAGCGCCATGGCGGCGCAGCCACGCTAAGGGCTAGCGCCGCCCGGCGAAGAATGCCTGCAACAGTTCCGCCGCCGCGCTGGCCTGTAACCCGTCATAGACTTCTGGCCCATGATGGCACTGCGGATGGGCAAAGACCCGCGCGCCATGGGCGACCCCGCCCGATTTTGGATCCTCTGCCCCATAGTAAAGCCTGCGCAGACGGGCAAAGGATATGGCGGCGGCACACATCGGGCAGGGTTCCAGCGTCACATAAAGATCATGCCCGACAAGCCTTTCGCTGCCGATGAGGGCGCAGGCGGCGCGGATCGCCAGCATTTCGGCATGGGCGGTGGGGTCACTCAACTCTCGCGTGCGATTGCCGGCGCGGGCAATGACCTGGCCGTCAGGCGCCACGATGACCGCGCCCACCGGCACCTCGCCACGCCGGGCGGCGGCGCGGGCCTCTTCCATCGCTAGGTCCATATGGCTGGCAAAATCGCTCATCTTGCCCCCGTGATGCCTTGGCCGCCCGGAGCGCGCAAGGGCCAGCGGCGCCGCGGCCGGTCAATTTTGCGGCTTTTCGCGGTGCCGGGCAGTGGTCCGGC
>JBARVM010000242.1:0-7637 GCA_049646265.1 Paracoccaceae bacterium | reverse complement strand
GCCTTTCGATCCTTTCCGGCTCGCACCTGCCGCTGATCGCCGAAGTGATGGAGCGGATGCGCGCCGCTGGGCTTGGCCATATTCCCGTCGTCGTCGGCGGCATCATCCCGGATGAAGATGCGGCGCGGCTGACAGAGATGGGCGTGGCCCGGGTCTATACGCCGAAGGATTTCGAGCTGAACCGCATCATGTTCGACATCGTGGCACTTGCCGAACCGAAGGCGGTGGCGGCAGAGTAACCGCCCCGCGATCGTCGGGTAAACTGCGGCCCATATGATTGACACCGGGTGCCAATGCCCGTCTGCCCTTCCATCTTGCTGCGAAGCCAGCCTATATTCACCCCAAGCAGCAGATGAGAACCCCATGCCCGCCCAAACCAGCGCATTGACCGGCGCGGTCACCCCGCGCACGTTCGCCACTTTTCAAGAGGCGTTGAGCGCCGCCTATGAGGAGGAAATCTCCGGCGCGACCTTCTTTGCGACACTCGGCCGCCAGCTTGGCGGCGCGGCGGAAGAGGCACTGGCGCTTTTCGCCGAGATCGAGCAGGAGACGCAGCGCCTTGTCGCGCCTGTTGCCCGTGCCCACGGCCTGCCCAAGACAAGCCAAGCCGATCTGAACGCAGAGGGCGCGGCAGAGGCCGAGAGCCTGCGCGGCATAACATGGGCGGAGTTTCTGGCCCATATCGTCGCCGATTACCCGGCCTATGTCGCGGAATTCGAGGCGACACGCGACCTTGCCGCGCCCGAGGCGCGCGCCACCTTGCAATGGCTGGTCGATCATGAAGTGGCCATGCTCGACTTCGCACGGGCCGAACTGGCAGGCGACGCGAACAGCCGGCGCGTCCTCCGTGACTTCCTTGCAAAGGCGCGTGCCGCCGGCTGATCTTCGCCCCATAAAGGAGATCCGATCAGCCGGGAGCGCCAGTCATCTACGCCAGCCGGTCAGTAGATATCGGCAACCGGGTCGCCAAGGGCCAGCGCACCCGCGTAAAGCTCGGCGCTTTCGCGGCGCATCGGGTGATAGCGCGCGCCCTGTACATCGCGGAAACAGCGCTCTATCCCGCTTTGCCGGTAAAAGCCCGCCCCACCAGACAGTTCCAGTGCCAGCTCCACCGTGCGGATCGCGTGATCGGCGACAAGACGGCGACCCAGCATCACTTCGGCGACACTGTCTGCCGAGGGCGCGTTGCGTTCCGCCTCTGCGATCATGGCGCGGTGGGCAAAACGTGCGCCACGCAGCGCCAGCTCCATCTCGCCAGCCAGTCGCGGCTGCCGCGCCGGGCCCGCCCGCCGCCGCGCAAAGTCGAGGGCGATGTCGCGGGCGCTTTCGGCCACCCCAAGATAGGCGGCATAGATCAGCGGAAAGGCCAGCGTGCCGATGATCTGGAAGAGCGGATGCCACACGCCTGCCTTGCGCCTCAGGACTACCTTGTCCTCGGCCAGGAAGAACCCGTCGATCTCGACATCCTGCGAGGCGGTGGCGCGCATGCCAAGGGTGTTCCAGCTTTGGATGATCCGCACTTCCGGCGCATCCATCGGCAAAGCGAAATGCAGGACCTCGCCGTCACAGACCACCCCGGTGATCAAGAGCGTACCCGCGGGCGCCGCCGAGACGAAGGTCTTTTTCGCATGGACCAGCCAGCCGCCCTTTACCCGTTCGGCCCGCCCCGATCCGCCGACCCAATCGGTGCCGCCGCTGGTCAGAAGGATAGTATCGCTGCTGGCGACCCGTTTCAAAAGCGGCTCGACCGCAGCCTTGGCCTGCGGCTGATGACGCCAGCGCCAGGCTGGGATCACCACCTGATGGCTGTGCATCGCAAAGGCAAGGCCAGTAGAGCCGCATCCGCGCGCCAACAGCCGGATGATATCGCAGACCTCGGCCAGGTCCGCGCCGCCCCCTCCCAGTTCCTGCGGCACCGCAGCCCGGAAAAGTCCGGCCTGCTTCAGCTTTTCGTAATTCGCCTCGACAAAGCGTCCCTCTCGGTCATGCTCTTCGGCGCGGGCTGCAAATTCCGCTGCGAGGCGTGCGGCTTTTTCCATAAGGCTGCGTGCGCCGCCGGTTGCGCCGGTTTCGGATTCAATATCTATCTGCATCGTGGTTCAGGTTCCTCCACTGTCCGTTTCGATGGCGCTAAGAATGATTTGGCAGGGCTGAACGCGCTAGTTCACGAAATGAACCAGTAGATGACGCGGCGGGCGGAAAATGTTAACCTTGGCATTGCGGCAACCAGAAGGGGCCAGCGATGACCGACAAGAACAGCTACGGGCAGTTCTGCCCGCTCTCCATGGCAACCGAAATCGTCTGTACCCGCTGGACCCCGTTGATTATTCGCGAATTTCCCCACGGAACAACCCGTTTCAACGACCTGCGCCGGGGTCTGCCGAAACTCTCGCCCGCGCTCTTGTCGAAGCGGCTGAAAGAGCTGGAGAAGGATGGCGTTATCACGGCGGAGACCCGCCCGGACGGCAATCCGGAGTATCGGCTGACCACGATGGGCCGCGCGCTTGAGCCGATGATCATGGCGCTCGGAACCTGGGGGCACCAATGGGTCGAATCCTCGGTTTCCTTGCGCAATCTCGACCCTTCGCTGCTGATGTGGGACATGCGGCGCAATATCGCGCCACGTGCCATGCCAAGGGCGCGCTGCACGATTCAGTTTCTGTACCCCGAATTAACAGCCGGGGACCGCAACTGGTGGCTGGTGATCGAGGATGGCGATGTCGATCTGTGCAAGATCGACCCGGGCCATGAGGTCGATATCCTGATCAAGAGCTCATTGCGGGCGATGACCGCGATCTGGATGGGCATGACCACGGTCCGCGACGAACTTGCCGCCCGGCGCATCGAGATCGACGGGGAAAGCGGCCTTGTCCGTTCCATCGACAAATGGTTGGGGCTAAGCCATTTCGCCCCGTTGCCGCGCAAGGTTTCCTGAGCGCCCCTTCGGGCACGCGCCGCCGGCTGGTCAGCGGGCGCCATGCCTAGACCGGGCCCTCCTTGGCTCAAATGCTCGACCTGACCGAAGAGGTCGATGCCGAGACAAGCAACGAATACAAGGAGTTCCAGAACAAATATCACCGAAGGGTCTTTGGTCTATCGGCCGTTATCCCCACGGTCACCATGACCGGCGACATCAATATGGTACGCGTCGGTTCGATCTGGTCAATCCTGACCAATCTCGCCGGAGGGGCCATGAACGAGGGGACCGTTGCGCCTTTTCCAGCCAGATGACAGCGACGGCCGAAAAACCCTCGGCGCGCAGCGAGGAGTCCGAATTCCTCAGCCAGAATGCGGTCCATTCGCATTACCAGTTTGAACTTTCCAACGAAGTCGATCTCAGGCGGCAAGTGAAGAACCGATCGGCCAGGTGGGCCTTCGCCAAGTCTGGCTGTTGGTCGAAAAGGGCAATGCGGCGCGGGCGATACGGTCTTTTTCGCCGCCGATGGCTGACGCGTTTCGCACTTGCACCCTCGTGCCCGCACCGGCAGTCTGACACTGTTACGCAGCAAGAGGTGCACCATGACCCCCCATATCGGCGCAAAGCCGGGCGAGATCGCCGAAACCGTCCTGATGCCCGGCGATCCCTACCGGGCGAAATGGGCGGCCGAAACCTTTCTGACCGATGCGGTTTGCGTCAATCAGGTGCGCGGCATGCTGGGCTTTACCGGCCTCTGGCGCGGCAACCGCGTCACCATCCACGGCTCGGGCATGGGGATGCCATCGCTGTCGATCTACGCTAATGAGCTGATCAGCCAATATGGTGCAAAGACCCTGATCCGTATCGGCTCGGCCGGGGCCATGCAGACGCATGTGAAAATGCGCGATCTGGTGATCGCCATGACCTCCTCTACCCTGTCCACCCCGTCGCGCGGCTTCTTCCGGGAAATGCAGTATGCGCCTTGCGCCGACTTTGGGCTTTTGGAAAAGGCAGTCGCGGCGGCGCGGGCCAAGGGTGTGGCAACGCATGTCGGCGGCATCTATTCTTCCGATGTCTTTTATGACGAGCGTGACGATCTGACCGGCATGCTGGAGCGCCACGGGGTTCTGGCGGTGGAAATGGAGGCGGCGGAGCTTTACACCGTTGCCGCGCGTTTTGGGGCGCGGGCGCTGGCGGTTCTGACCATATCCGACCATCTGAAGACCCATGAAGCCCTGCCCGCCGCGGACCGGGAGCGTAGCTTTGGCGATATGGTGGAGATTGCGCTGCAGGCCGCTTTTGCCTAGCCGCCCGTCCGTCAGTCGGCAACCAGCCAGTCCGCAACTCGCGCTGCGGGGCTGGAGGGGCGCAAGGATCGCGCCGACCAGAGGCAGAGGGCGCGGTTCAGCCTGACGCGCGTCTCGAACGGTGCAACCAGGACGCCGCGGTCCAGATGCGCCTTCAAAAGTGCCGCATGGCCAATCATCACCCCTGCCCCGTTGACCGCTTCCTCCACTGCCAGCGCGTAAAGCGAAAAGACCGGCCCGCGCGGCGCAAAGCCTTGCCCCTGCATGGCCGCCGCCGCCCAATGTGACCAGTCCTCGGCCCAGGTGCTGTCGGTCAGGCAGGTGACATTGGCCAGATCGGCAGGTGAGGTCAGCCGTTCGGCAAGTGCCGGTGCGCAGACCGGGAAGATTTCGTCTTCGGCAATCAGACGGTCGCCCGGCCTTTGTTCGTCGAGTGGTCGGTAAAAGAGGTTGAGATCGTAGGGGGCCCGTTTAAGGTCGGGCGGCGCCTCCATCGCGGTGATCGAAATGGTGATCTCTGGCGCGGCCATGCGGATTGCGGGCAGGCGCGGCGAAAGCCAAAGCTGGGCGATGGCTGGCAGGGTCGCGATATGGATGGTGCGCGGCGCCGCCTCGGCCCGGAGCGTCTGTACTGCCAGACCAAGACCGTCAAAAGCCTCGATGAAGGCAGGCAGGGTGCGTTGTCCCAGCGGTGTCAGGTGGACGGCCTTGGCCTGACGCAGGAAAAGTTTCGCGCCGAGACTATCCTCCAGTGTTTTAACATGGGCGGCGACCGCGCCCGCCGTAACGCCCAATTCCTCTGCCGCTGCGGCAAAGCCGCCAAGACGCGCTGCCGCCTCGAAGGCGCGCAAGGCATTCAGCGGCAGAGTTTTTGGGCGGGGCGGGGCAACAGGCATATAAGACTCAGATTTTCTACGCCTAAATTATTGCAAAACTGATTTGCCGACGCAAGCGCAAGAGGTTCAACTGACCGCAAAGAGGAGATCCGCCATGCCCGATCAGAACAGTGCCACGCCCACCCCACATCTTGCGCCGCGCCCTTGGGTACCGGCGGCTTGCGAGGCGCTCATCCAGCGGCAAGCGGCGGAAACCCAGGCCCCCTCCGCCACAGTGGCGGCGCGGCTTGGGCAGTTGGCCCGGCGTAACAGCGAAATCCATGATCGCGACTGTTTTAACCTCAATCCCGCGACCAATGTGATGAACCCTGCCGCCGAGGCGCTTTTGGCTGCGGGCCTTGGCAGCCGCCCCTCGCTTGGCTATCCGGGCGACAAGTATGAGATGGGTCTGGAGGCGATCGAGGAGATAGAGGTGATCGCCGCCGAGCTGGCCGCCGAGATATTTCAGGCGCGCTATGCGGAAATAAGGGTCTTTTCCGGGGCGATGGCCAATCTCTACGGTTTCATGGCCCTAACCAGGCCGGGCGATACCATTATCGCGCCGCCCGACAGTATCGGCGGCCATGTCACGCATCACGCGGCGGGTTGCGCCGGGCTTTACGGGCTGAAAACCCATGCGGCCCCGGTGAATGCCGATGGCTATACGATTGATCTTGCCGGTCTGCAAAAGTTGGCGCGGGAGGTGCGGCCACGGCTGATCACCCTTGGCGGTTCGCTGAACCTCTTCGAACATCCGGTGGCAGAGGTCAGGGAGATTGCCGAGAGTGTCGGGGCGCGGCTCATGTTCGATGCGGCGCACCAATGCGGGGTCATCGCCGGGCGGGCCTGGAAGAACCCTTTGACCGAAGGGGCGCATCTGATGACGATGAGCACCTACAAGAGCCTGGGCGGACCGGCCGGCGGGCTGATTGTCACCAATGAGGCGGATATTGCCGAACGGCTGGATCATATTGCCTTTCCCGGAATGACGGCGAATTTTGATGCAGGCCGGGTAGCGGCGCTGGCCATGGCCTTGCTGGATTGGCGGGAATGCGGGCAGGCCTACGCGGCGGCGATGATTTCGCTGGCGCGCGCGCTCTCAGAGGCTTTGGCGCAAGAGGGCCTGGTGCTGTTCAAGGGCAAGGCTGGTTTCACCAATTCGCATCAGTTCGCCCTTGAAGCTGAGGGATTGGGCGGGGGCCAGGCGGCATCGCGCAGCCTGCGCAAGGCGGGGTTTCTGGCCAGCGGCATTGGCCTGCCGCGCCCGCCAGTCGCTGGCGATCTGAACGGTTTGCGGCTTGGCACGCCGGAACTTGTGCGGCGCGGTGTCACCGAGGCGGATGCGCCACGAATGGCGCGGCTGATCGCGACGGCCCTGCGGTCGGACGACCCTGCGGTACTGGCCGCAGAGGTTGCCGCGTGGCGGCAGGGATTTGACCGGCTGCATTTTCTGCGCGGCTGAACGGCCGGGGGCGCTGCCCCGGACCTCTGAGGTTATGCGTTTGCCATAGCCGTTGATTTGTCCTGTGTCAGATTGGCGGCGGTCGGTTTTCCGGGTGGCCATCCGGTGAACTGGTGGCGGGCGGGCGACAGACTACAACGAGGAAAGGCTCCATGCATCCCTCGGCCACCAAAGACCAAGCGCGTTCGCAGGGAACCTGTTCACCGCAACCAACGGCCGCGCTGCGTCACCCGAATACTCCGCGCACCTGTCGGTTGCTCCACCTGCGCCAATCAGCGTATCAACCCAATGGGCTCCGGTTCCGGATGGATGAAAGTTCAGTGGCGTGTCAGTTGCCACGTCGCAGGCGGGCGCAAGGATGTGCGGGCCAGTCACTACGTGGCAGCGCTTTCAGCCTTACGTAGCAACCCTGCGATCCGCAACTTCGCCGCCAAACTGAAGGCGCGCGGCAAGCCGTCAAAGGTGATCCTCACCGCCATCATGCGCAAGCTCATCGTCATCATGAACGCGGTGCTGAAGACGGGTGAACCGGCGCGACGGCTCATGCCAAGCTGATGAGTGCCGACCTTCGTTCCAGGGCAGCGAACTGGTAAGATGCGGGACAATGTGTGAATTCGCTGCGCGTGCGCGAATGACCGCAATTGATCGGGCCGTCCAAAGAAAGGATCAACTTGCCCCTGTAGATAAAATCAGATTTAGGTATGAGAACGGATCTATCCACTTTGTGACTACGACCAGCGTCTTGCCTTCATGCACAGAGGGTATCTAAGTTTCCGCATGTTTAAGATCTTCCAGAAGCGTCAACCAAATCTTCTCAAGGCAAAGACGATCCTTGGTGTGTTTGACCAATCCGCCGAAGCATTCATGTTCCCCATGCTGGACAACGGCTATGTCTATCTTGCTGCATCTAGATTGTCTCTGTTTCGATCCGACGAAAACTGGGCCATTGTCTTTGAGATTTTTGGCTTTTCGCCCCGAGCAGGTCACCCTGATCTGTCGATAGTCACCATATCGAGCAAACTGCACAATAGGGACCAGCCTTCAAACTACGTCTCCGAAGATGCTTACAACAACTA
>JBARVM010000241.1:0-1705 GCA_049646265.1 Paracoccaceae bacterium | reverse complement strand
GCGTAGCACTTGGCGCCGGTGCCTCGGCTATTGCGGGCGCTTCTACCTGCGACGGCAATAGTGCCTCGCCCGCGGTCTTAGGCGCGCCAAATTCCGACCCTTCCGGGACCTCAAGCGTGACCAACGGCTCGGCCGGGGGTGTATCGCCCGCTACATCTTCCGACCCTGCGCCCGGGGCTGTTTCAGCGCTGCTCTCTGCCGTTTCGGGCATCGCGGCCGTGCTGCTATTTTCGGTTGTTGTTTCTGCAGCGATGGCCGCAACATCTGTCGAAGCAGCGTCTGCCACGTCCTGCGTCACCGGTGGCGCCATCAAGGAGGCTGCCGCCAGCCCGAAAACCGACAGCGTTACGCCTGTCACGCTTCCTGCGATGAAACTCTTGCTCACACCAACCTCCGGTCCTGCCCGCTCTCGACTGCCGCTTACACCCTTGACCCTGGGGCTCGGCTTGGCACATGTATATCGCGAGACGCGCCGGGGTTCACCCAGAATATGACACAACGGCAAGGAAAGGCGCACGGAACCGCGCGAAAGGGTCAAAGATGCTGCTTATGATCGATAATTACGACAGTTTTACCTATAACCTCGTCCATTATTTCGGCGAGTTGGGTGCGGATGTCGTCGTGCGGCGCAATGACGCACTGGACGTGCAAGAGGCGATGGCGATGCAACCGGACGCCATTGTCATTTCGCCCGGTCCTGGCACGCCGGCGCAGGCGGGTATCTGCCTTGCCCTGACCGCCGCCGCCGCGGAAACCCGCACGCCGCTTTTGGGGGTCTGCCTTGGCCACCAGACCATTGGCGAGGCTTTTGGCGGCACTGTCGGGCGTTGTCACGAGATCGTGCATGGCAAGATGGGTCTGATGCATCATGCGGGCAAAGGTGTCTTTGCCGGTCTGCCCTCACCTTTCCAGGCGACGCGCTATCATTCGCTGGTGGTGGAGCGCGATAGCCTGCCGGACAGTCTGGAAGTGACCGCGTGGCTTGAGGATGGCACGATCATGGGGCTGCGCCACAAGGAACTGCCGATAGAGGGGGTGCAGTTTCACCCTGAAAGCATCGCATCCGAACATGGGCACAAGATGATCGAAACCTTTCTGACCATGGCAAAAGTGCCGCTGAAGGCCCTGGCATGAGCGATGCATTGCGCCCGCTAATCGGGATCGCCGCCGAACGAGCCCTGACCCGGCAGGAGGCTGAAGAGGCGTTCGAGGCGCTCTTTGAGGGGGCGGCAACGCCAAGCCAGATGGGCGGCTTTCTGATGGCGCTGCGCACGCGTGGCGAAACGGTTGCCGAAATTGCCGCTGCCGCCCATGTCATGCGGGCCAAATGCAGTGCGGTGCGGGCGCCCGAAGGGGCGATGGATATTGTCGGTACCGGCGGCGATGGCAAGGGCACCTTGAATATCTCGACCGCGACCGCCTTTGTCGTGGCGGGCGCCGGCGTTGTCGTGGCCAAACATGGCAACCGCAACCTTTCGTCGAAATCCGGGGCGGCGGATGCGTTGACCCAGATGGGGATCAACGTGATGGTCGGCACGGAAGTGGTTGAAAAGGCCCTGCAAAATGCCGGTATCGCCTTTATGATGGCGCCGATGCATCATCCGGCGATCCGCCATGTTATGCCAACAAGGGCCGAACTTGGCACCCGCACCGTTTTCAACCTTCTGGGGCCTCTGACCAACCCCGCCGGGGTCAAGCGCCAGCT
>JBARVM010000240.1:0-2676 GCA_049646265.1 Paracoccaceae bacterium | reverse complement strand
ATCCTCCGAAAATGCTGCTTTGCGGCGAAAAAGTTTTCTGTCAGCGTATTACTTTTGGAATAGTTGTTCGGGCTGAGCGGAATATTATTGCGGTTCGGCCAAAGATTTTTTCCCTTTCGGCGGAATCGCAAAATTTCTTGTTGCCCTGACGTCAGAACAGGTCTCTACGATCTTGACGTGAGACAGTCATCTGTCGAAACTGAACTTCATGGGATGTTCCCAAGAAAATCTGCCGGGACAAACCGGTAACTTCGACCGCCCAAATTGTGGCGGCAACTCAGGAAGAGGTAATCATGAAAAAATCTGTATTTTTTGGCGCGCTGACGGTTTCGGCGTTGGCGGCGGGCATGGCCGCTGCCGGCACGCTGGATGATGTCAAGGCGCGCGGCGAGCTGCTCTGCGGTTCCAATACCAGCTTGACCGGTTTTGGTGTGCCGGATGGCAACAACAACTGGACCGGTTTTGACGTCGATATGTGCCGCGCTGTTGCCGCTGCCGTTCTCGGCGACGGGACCAAGGTCAAATTCGTACCGCTGACCGGTGAAACCCGCTTTACCGCGCTTGCGTCGGGTGAAGTGGACATGCTGGCCCGCAACTCCACCTGGACCTTCTCGCGCGACAACGACCTCAAGCTCGATTTCGTCGCGGTGAACTATTACGATGGTCAGGGCTTCATGGTCCGCAAGGGTCTGGGCGTTACATCGGCCAAGGAACTTGATGGTGCGACCGTCTGTATCCAGACCGGCACCACCACCGAACTGAACCTGGCCGACTTCTTCAAGGCCAATGGCATCAGCTACACTCCGGTTACGGTCATGGACGACAGCGAAGCGCTGCGCCAGTATGAAGCCGGTGCTTGCGACGCCTACACCACGGACGCCTCCGGTCTTGCGGCCTCTCGCTCGGCTCTGGCCGATGCGGCAGATCACATCATCCTGCCGGAGATTATCTCGAAAGAGCCGCTGGGCCCGGTTGTCCGCCATGGCGACAACAACTGGGGTGACGTTGTCCGCTGGAGCTTCTACGCGCTGGTAGCGGCTGAAGAGCTGGGCATCACCAAAGACAATATCGACGACATGGCAGCCAACAGCACCAACCCCGAAGTGCGCCGTCTCTTGGGCGCCGAGGGTGATCTCGGTGCGATGATTGGCCTTGATGCCGAATGGGCCAAGCGGGCAATCTCCGCTGGCGGCAACTATGGTGAACTGTTCGAAGCGAACATCGGCACCTCTACCGCCATCGGTCTGGCGCGTGGCCTGAATGCGCTTTGGACCCAAGGTGGTCTGCAGTACGCGCCGCCCTTCCGTTAATAAGCAAAGATATCGGGCGCACCCAAAAGGTGCGCCCGTTTTGCCTTACTTTACAACTGCCTACTGAACGCGCCGTCCTTGAGACATAGAGAAAACCGGCCAAAGGCCAACCAACGTTCAGGACATTGGGGGAAGACATGACGATAGCGGTTGACGCGCCGGGCGAACGCTTCCGGCTAAGTATGCTTATCTATGATACGCGATACCGGTCGCTTACCATTCAGGTGATCGTGCTGGCGCTGGTATTGGTGTTTATCGGCTGGCTGGTGAACAATACGATCGTGAACCTTGCTGCCAAGGACAAGGACATCAATTTCAGCTTTCTGTTCAATCGCGCCGGTTATGATATCGACCAGCAGCTGATCCCCTATACGAATGACGATACCCATTTCAGGGCGGCGATCATCGGGCTGCTCAATACGCTTCTTGTGGCCTTTCTGGGCTGCATCATGGCGACAATCATTGGCGTTATTGCCGGGGTTCTGCGCCTATCGAACAACTGGCTGGTTGCCCGGCTGATGACGATCTATATCGAGGTTTTCCGCAATGTGCCGTTGCTCTTGTGGATCATCCTGGTTTTCGTTGTGGTCTCTGAAACGCAACCGGCGCCCAACGATTTCCGCCTGACCGACGCCATGATCGAGGCCGGTGAAGTGCCCAAGGCCTCAATGGCCCTGTGGGATTCCGTTGCTCTGACCAACCGCGGGCTGAATATTCCGCGCCCCTTGTTGGATCACCCGCTTGGCGGGATGGAAATTGCCAGTTTCCCGATCAATTTTTCCGTTCTCGCGGCAATGGGGGTTCTCTTGGCCTCTATCCTCGTCAACGCGACCCTGCGCCGCCGCGCCCGGCTGGTGCAGGAAGAAACCGGGATCAGGCCGACGCTTTGGTGGAAATCTCTTCTGATTCTGGTCGTGCCGGTGCTGGCTCTTTTGTACGCCCTCGGCTTTCACCTCGAATATCCGGTGTTGAAGGGCTTCAACTTCCAGGGCGGGCTTAATGTCGCGCATTCCTTTACGGCGCTTCTGATTGCCCTGTCGATCTATACCGGTACCTACATCGCCGAGGCCGTGCGCGCCGGTATCCTCGCCATCAGCCGCGGCCAGACAGAGGCAGCCTATGCGCTGGGCCTGCGTCCCGGCCGCACGATGAATCTGGTGATCCTGCCGCAGGCGCTGCGCGTGATCATCCCGCCGCTCATCAGCCAATATCTGAACCTGACCAAGAACACGACGCTTGGCGCCTTCATCAGCTATCTCGACCTTAAAGGCACGCTTGGCGGCATCACGTTGAACCAGACCGGACGAGAGCTGGAATGTATGATGCTGTTGATGCTGACCTATCTGATGCTCAGCCTGCTCATCTC
>JBARVM010000239.1:0-11919 GCA_049646265.1 Paracoccaceae bacterium | reverse complement strand
GGCCAAGGGTGTGGATGACTGGGTGCTGGTCGCCTATCCGGGCTGGATCGCGGCCTTTCTGCTGTTCCGGCTCTTTGATATCTGGAAGCCTTGGCTGGTTGGCCGGGCCGATCGGCGCGGCGATGCGGCGGGGGTGATGCTCGATGATCTTTGGGCCGGGCTTTTTGCCGGTCTCGGCACCATCGGCCTTGGCATCCTTTGGCATCTTTTCCTTTTTGCAGGCTGACATGCGCCCACTTCCCGACATTCTTCTTGGCGCGGCGCGGATCAAGGGGGCGCTGATCGCCACTGCCGAAAGCTGTACGGGCGGGATGGTGGCGGCGGCGATTACCGATCCGCCGGGCGCCTCCGATATTTTCGACCGTGGTTTTGTCACCTACTCCAATGCCGCCAAGATCGCCATGCTGGGCGTTCGGGCCGAAACCTTGCAGGAATTTGGCGCCGTCAGTCCCGAAGTGGCGCGAGAGATGGCCGAGGGGGCGTTGGCCAATTCCAACGCCAGCCATGCCGTTTCGGTCACCGGCATCGCCGGGCCGGGCGGCTCGGCGCACAAGCCCGAAGGCCGCGTCTGTTTCGGTCTGGCGATCCGGGGCCGCCCTGCCCTTGCCGAGACTTGCGACTTTGGTGCGCTTGGCCGCGACGGCGTGCGCCGCGCCAGCCGTGACCACGCGCTGTCGCTCTTGATCGCGTCGCTCGACTGATCCTGCCTGCGCCTTGCCCTTCAGCAAAGCCGCCGCCCGGCTGCCGCTTTTTTGGGCAGCAGAAAAATCCTTGGCCTTTCTGGCTAAATATCCCCACAGAATTCTTTTCCTCCTCTGGCCGCCGGGTTCTTTGGCAGCAGTCAAAGAGGGACAGACAATGGACAAAGCCGATACCGCCTTTCTACTATTCGCCACCGCGATGGTGCTGATGATGACCCTGCCGGCGCTGGCGCTTTTTTACGGCGGGCTGGTGCGGGCCCGCAACATCCTGTCGGTTTTCATGCAATGTTTCGCCATTGCCGCACTGATGTCGGTCTTGTGGGTTCTTCTGGGCTACTCGATCGCCTTCGGCGCCGGCGACGCCTATTGGGGCGGCCTTTCCCGCCTTGGCCTGCGGGGCATGGACGGCGACAGTCTGGCCGGCACCGTGCCGGAATATGCCTTTTGCATGTTCCAGATGACCTTTGCCATCATCACGCCCGCGCTCTTTCTTGGCGCTTTTGCAGAGCGGGTGAATTTCGCCTTTGTGCTGGTTTTCTCGTCTCTTTGGCTGCTTCTTGTCTATGCGCCGGTGACCCATTGGATCTGGGGCGGCGGGATGATGGCCGACGGCGGGATATTCGGCGCGGTCGGCACCAAGGATTTTGCAGGCGGCATCGTGGTGCATGAAACCGCCGGGCTTGCGGCACTGATCCTTGCCATGATGATCGGCCCCCGGCGGAGCCGCACAACCCCGCCGCATTCACCCTCTTACGTCGCCATAGGCGCGGGGCTTTTGTGGGTGGGCTGGTTCGGCTTTAACGGCGGCTCTGCCCTGGCAGCGGATGCGGCGGCGGCGAAGGCCGTACTTGTCACCCATCTTTCGGCGGCGGCGGCATCGCTGAGCTGGGCCATGTGGGAGCGGATCAAGTTTGGCCGCGCCTCGCTGGTCGGTATCGTGACGGGGACCATCGCGGGGCTAGCCTCCATCACCCCCGCCGCAGGTAGTGTCGGGCCGCTGGAGGCCCTGCTGATCGGTGCCGTTGCGGGCGTTCTTTGCCAGGAGGCGGTGGCGCTGATCCGCACGAAATTGATGATCGACGATACGCTGGATGTCTTTGCCGTTCATGGCGTGGGCGGTATCTTTGGCACGCTGATGATCGCGGCGCTTGGCCATGGCGCATGGCTGGCACAGGGTGGTGCGCTAATCCTTGTCGGCCTCTGGACTTGTCTGTTGACCTGGGTTCTGGCCAAGCTGGTCGGGCAGTTCCTGCCGATGCGTGTGGATGCAGAGGCGGAATACAACGGGCTCGACACCACCTCTCATGGCGAACGGGCTTATGATCTGAACAGCTGACCGCCTGCGATGGCCTAGTGCGCGCCGTAAAGTTCTTCGGCGCGCGCCTCGAATGCCCGCACGACCCGGCGCATAGCCTCGTCAAAGACTACCCCGATGACCGCTTGCAGGATCGCGCTCTTGAATTCGAAATCCACTGAAAAGTCCACTTCGCAACCTCCCTCGGTCAGATCGGTGAACTGCCAGTGCGAATGCAGATGCCGGAAGGGGCCGTCGAGGTAGTCCGTCTCGATCCGGTGTTCGGCGGGGAACAGCACGATATGGCTGCCGAACCTTTCACGAAAGACCTTGAAGGAAATCACCAGATCGGCCAGCAACAGTTCGGACCCGTCATCGCGAGCCTGCCGATCACGGATGCGGGCGGCGGCCGTCCAGGGCAGAAATGCCGGGTAACTGGCCACATCGGCAACCAGTGCATACATCTGATCAGCAGACCAGTTCAGCCGGCGTTTTTCGGCATGAGATGGCATTGCCCCCCCTCAATTTCCGGTGACGTGCGCGACCGTTTGGTCTAGAAAGGCGCGAAGATCAAGGGGAAGTCATGCCGCATCGTGCTTATGTAATCGACGAAATGATCTCGGCCAAAGCCATCGCGGCGCGGGTCGAGGCGCTGGCAAAAGAGATCACCACCGCCTTTGCAGGCACTGACAAGCTGGTCGTCGTCGGGCTTTTGCGCGGCTCATTCGTTTTCATCGCCGATCTGGTGCGCGAGATTGACCTGCCGGTCGAGGTCGATTTTCTGGAGGCCTCCTCCTATGGTGACGGGATGGAATCCTCGCGCGAGGTTCGGATCCTTAAGGATCTGCGTGGCGAGATTGCCGGGCGCGATGTGCTGGTCGTGGAGGATATCGTCGACACGGGATTCACGCTTTCCCACGTCATCCGGCTTTTGCAAAGTCGGGAGCCGCGTCGGCTGAAGGTCTGCGCCCTGCTCGACAAACCGTCACGGCGCGAGGTGGATATCAAGGCCAACTGGACCGGATTTGAAATTCCCGACGAATTTGTCGTGGGTTACGGAATCGACTTTGCGCAACGCAATCGCAATCTTGCCCATATCGGCAAGGTGCGGTTTCTTGAGGAAACGGCATGAACCTGCGGCAGATGCTGCGACTGGCGCAATGGGCACGCAAACCGCCTTCTCCAAGACGGAT
The DNA here is from genome assembly GCA_049646265.1 of Paracoccaceae bacterium. Lineage (GTDB taxonomy): Bacteria > Pseudomonadota > Alphaproteobacteria > Rhodobacterales > Rhodobacteraceae > TMP-24. Next base: position 8,731 of record JBARVM010000239.1, on the reverse strand, counting down.
GCTGTTCTGGGGGGCAATCCTTGCCGTCGGGCTTGGGCTGAGTGCCATAGAAAAGCTGGGCTATTGGCCCGAGATACTGACAGTCAACCCGCGCTGAAGCGCTAGCCTGTGGCGTGCAGCGCGTCACTGGGCAGATAGCCACTTGGCACCGGCTCGGAAAACTCACCGTCACCTGAAAGGGCGCCGGCATAGCGTGCCAGGGCCGCCACCAGATGCCGCCGCACGAAAGCCACACGCGGCACATTCACCAGATCATGGTGGCAGGCCACCCAGACCGGCACGGCTATGTCCGGCATCTGTCCTTCGATCCGCTCAAGTCGCGGGTCCGCATCGCCGACATGGCGTGGCAAGATGCCACGACCCATGCCCATCGCCGCCATTTCCCGCAAAGTCAGAAAGCTGTTTGCACCATTGGAGATCTGCGCATCGTGCAAATTGTCGGCCATCCACTGCGCCGGAAGGGATCCGGCCAGCTGCCCTTCAAGCCGAAGCCAGACATCTGGTCCCGGTTTCTTCCGCATCCGGTAAAGGCCAAAGCGCAGGGTGGCGGGGCTTTCCCCAACCAACCCGTCGGGCAAGAGCGGCGCGGGACGCACAGTGATTTCCGCTTCGATCCGGGCCAGATCCAACACCGCATTGGAATTCAGCAGATGAATGCGAAGATCCGGCAGCTGACTGCTGATATCGGCAACGATTTTTGGTAAAAGCGCATGGCAGAGCGAGTCGGTCGAAGTGATCCTTACCTGACCCGACAGCGGCACCCTGATCCCCGACAGAAGCCGAAAAAACGCTTGGTAAGCCGTGTCCACATCGCGTACGGCGCTGAGAACCTGACCATATTCCTCGGCCACCGTATAGCCTTGCGGTGTTTTCTCGAATATCTCGAAACCGATATTTTCTTCGAACTGCGCAATACGGCGCAGGACGGTCGCATGATTGACTTTCAGTTTCTTGCCGGCACCGCTGACGGTACCGGCCTCTGCCACGGCAAGAACGAAGCGCAGGTTGTCCCAGTTGTCACGCTGCATGGCTGGTATCCTCTAGATCGCAATTTTTTCCGACTGACGCTGGATGACCATGCGCGCGGCGCGGCCCATCCGCCTCTTGCAGGGCCGCCATGATGCGCTGTCGCGTAACAATAACATGCGCCGTTAACAGACTTTTCAAACGAAACACCTCCTGTTCACGAATTTGTTAGCGGATTGCCGCCTGTCCAATGCGGGCACAAAGATCCTGTCTTTGCGCCATTATTACGCATTTTTTTTGGTGTTGTGCATTTTTTCACAGGCAGGCTGCAAAACTGCTGAATTGTTCGACGTTCTGCTTTGCTTAGACTTGGCGCCAATTGACCAACAAGGGAGTAAAGTCGTGAAAAGAACTGCTTTTGGCCTGACCTTCGCACTCGTTTCCACCGGACTTTTCGCCGGAAATGCTTTGGCAGAGGATGGCCCCTTCGCCAAGGAGATCGAGGCGCGGCAGGGGATCATGATGTACCGCGCCATTAACATCGGCACTTTGGCGGCCATGGCAAAGGGCGATGCCGAATATGATGCCGAAAAGGCGAGCATCGCGGCGAATGCCATTGCCGCCTCGGCCAAGCTTGACCAGTCGATGCTTTGGCCGATGGGTTCGGACAATGCGGCCAACCCGGATTCGACCGCTGCCGCGTCTATCTGGGCCGAAGGGTCGAATATTGGCACGCTCGCCGGAGATTTCGCCAGTGCGGCGGACGCGATGGCCGCGGCAGCGGGCACAGATCTTGCCAGCCTGCAGGCGGCAATGGGCCCCTTGGGCGGGTCTTGTGGCGCCTGCCACAAGGCGCATCGCGTTCCCGCTGAGTGATTGACAAAGAACCGTCGGCGCGGCAGGTTTTTCCTGTCGCGTTTGACGAAATGGGGCGGATCAGTTGGCCCGAAGTTTGATGAAACTTGCGCTTCTGGCGGTGGTTTTTGCCGCGGGCGTCTTTGCCTTTGTCACCCGCCCGCATCCTTTGCCAGCCGACGCGTTGCAGGGGCTTGCCGCCGATGCGGGCCGGGGCGAACAGGTTTTCTGGGCGGGGGGATGTGCCGCCTGCCATGCCGATCTGGACGCAACGGGTGACGAAAAGCTGCTTTTGGGTGGCGGGCAGGCCTTTGCCTCTCCCTTCGGGACTTTTCGTGCGCCAAATATCTCCTCTGACCCGAATTTCGGCATCGGCGGCTGGAGCGCGATGGATCTGGCGAACGCCATGGTCCGGGGGGTATCGCCCAATGGGCAGCATTATTTCCCGGTCTTTCCCTATACGAGCTATACGAAGGCCAGCCTGCAGGATGTCGTCGATCTGCAGGCTTATCTGCAGACCCTGCCCGCCGTCGCCACGCCGTCCCTGCCACATGAGGTCGGATTTCCCTTCAACATCCGCCGCAGTCTTGGCGGTTGGAAGTTCCTGTTCTTCGATGACAGCTGGGTGATCAAGGACCCGCTGAGCCCGGAGGAGGAACGCGGCCGCTATCTGGTCGAGGCTTTGGGCCATTGTGGTGAATGCCATACGCCGCGCAATGCGCTCGGGGCCACGGACCGCAGCCGTTGGCTTGCCGGGGGGCCGGTGCCCGCCGGGCGCGGCAGCTTCCCCAATATTACCCCAAAGAAACTTGACTGGAACGAGGCGGAAATCGCCGAATACCTTCTATCGGGCTTTACCCCGGATTTCGACAGTGCCGGGGGCCATATGGCGCTGGTGGTGGAAAACACCGCACATCTGCCCGCCGCCGACCGTGCAGCCATTGCCGCCTATCTCAAGATCGTACCGCCCGCCGATGACGACGGGGTAAGCGGCGATGACAGCGGCCGCAAGCGGCGCCAAAAGGGCAAGGACAAGTCGGACGATGACGGCGAGGCCGACGGGGATGATGGGGACGGGTACTGATCAGCGGCGGACCCGTCGGGCCCTTTCCCGACTGTTCCAGAGCCGCCTGCCCGCCCAGTCCCTTGCGGTGACCATGATCAGCCCGTCCTGCGCCTGATAAAGCGCCAAGGAACCCGTCTGGCGCAGGCGCTTTAGATCGAAAAGCTCGCAGTCGGGCGGGGATGCCGCATCCCAGACCACGGAGAGGATCAAAAGCGTGCCGGGCGTGCAGGCCTCTTGCGCCTGGGCGGCGGCGGCCTTGCCAGTCAGTACCGCGACCCGCTGCCCCGCCAATGCGGTGAATAGCGCGCCCTTTTCGCCGGTAAAGGCCGGGCGGGCGGCGGCGGTTTCCTGATCGGCGGCGTCGCCATCATCCTCCAGCCAGCTTTTGGCGACAAAACCGGCACCCTTGGCCTTGGACAGGGCGCGGCCGTCGGTCGTCATCACCCCGACGAGGCTGCCGTCGGCCGAGACCAGCATCTGCGGCCTAACAGCCATCCCCCAGCCGATCAGGGCAGCCACGACCCCGGCCAGCCCGAGGCCCCTGACCCATGGCCCGCGCCCCAGCAACATCACCGCCCCGGCCAGACCGAAAAGCGGCAACACCAGCATGGGCGGCGTTGGCACGGTCTGTACCGCCCCGCGCAGGTTGCCGACCCAATCGCCGATATTAAGGATGACAAGGCAGCCAACTTCCATGATCCAGAGCGGCAGAAAGGCCAGCCCAAGGGGCGCCAGCATCGCCGCCAAAACCCCCATCGGCATGACGACAAGGCCGAGAACCGGCACGGCCAAGAGATTCGCCAACAGCCCATAATCGGCAATCCGGTTGAAATGGGCCGCGGCGATCGGCGCTGTCGCGGTTCCGGCGATCAGCGACGACAAGAGGGTGACAAGGATCGGGCGCATCGCCTTTGGCACAAGGTGCTGCACGCGCCCCCACAGGTCAAAGCCGACAATCAGCGTCGCCGTGGCACCGAACGACATCTGAAAACCCGGCTCGATCAGGCTTTCGGGTTCCAGTACCAGACAGATCAGCGCCGCAATGGCAACAGAGCGCAAGGACAGCGCCCGACGGTCGAACATAACCGCCACCAGCATCACCGCCGCCATGATATAGGCCCGGCGGATCGCCACCTCTGGCCCCGCAAGGAGCAGATAAAAGCTGGCGGCAATAAGTGCGGCCACGGCGGCGAACTTCTTGACATTGATCCGCAGCGCCACGGGTGGCACCAGTGCCAGCCCATAGCGGAAAAGGGCAAAGACAAAGCCGGTCAGAAGCCCCATATGCAGCCCGGAGATGGAAATCATGTGCGACAGGTTCGACCGGCGCAGGATCTCGTTCGTGGCATGGGAGACGGCGGAGCGATCGCCGGTCATCAGCGCCGCGGCAAAGGCGCCCGGCTGCCCGTCCCCCAGACCGCGCATCCTTGCCTGCATCCCTTCGGAAAGGGACATGCGCCGGTCAAAGGCCCATAGGCCAAAATCGCCCCTTGGTTCGGCCAAAAGCATGACGGGCGCGCGGGTATAGCCGACCGCACCCAATTGGCTGAACCAGGCGAGCCGCTGAAAATCGAATCCGCCCGGCGCCACGGGCCCCTCTGGCGGCGAGAGATGCGCGGTCAGCATCACCCTTTGCCCCGGCTTCGGATGATAGCCCATCTGATCGCCATGCAGCGCCACGCGGACACGCGCAGGTGTCTCGTCTGCCCGCACCTCTTCCAGCCGCACCATATCCAGCGTCAGCCGTATCTGATCGGAAAAGGAGCGGTCGATATCGACCACCCGCCCCTCTACCGCGCCGTAAAAGCGAAAGGGCAGAACCGGGGCCGCCACCAGATGCGCCCGCAGAACGGCAAGCAACAGCCCCGCCGCCAGCAAGGCCACCGCAGCGGCCGGGTAGCGTGCAAGATCCGGCCCGCGCCGGGCCATCAACATTCCGGCCAGCACCACCATCGCGGCCAGAACCAAGAGCCAGACCGGTGGTTCAACCGGCAAGGTGAAATAAAGTCCGATCCCGACTGAAAGGCAGACAGGCGACCAGGGCAGCAAAGTGCCACGCGCATCTGCCAGCGCCTGCAAGAGGCCCCTGCCCCCGACCCAAAGTGCCGTCCAGCCCACGCGCACCTTGCCTCGCCTCCGCCTATTGCCTAGAACGCTGCGGTCAGGATTCACTCATCTTGGTTTCCGAAAGGTTAATTTCCCCATGGCATCTGCAACCGCCGGCCCTATTGTCACCCGTTTTGCGCCCTCTCCTACCGGCTACCTCCATATCGGCGGTGCGCGGACAGCCCTGTTCAACTGGCTTTACGCCCGGGGCCGTGGCGGCCAGTTCCTGTTGCGGATCGAGGATACGGACCGCGAACGTTCCACGCCCGAGGCGACGGCGGCAATCCTGAAGGGCTTAAGCTGGCTGGGTCTTGACTGGGACGGCGAGGTGGTCAGCCAGTTCACCCGCAAGGACCGCCATGCCGAGGTCGCATGGCAGATGCTGGAACGTGGTGCCGCCTACAAATGTTTCTGCAGCCAAGAGGAGATCGAGGCCTTTCGCGAGGCGGCGCGCGCCGATGGCCGCTCCACCCTCTTTCAAAGCCCATGGCGCGACCGGGCGGCACAAAATCACCCCGACGCACCCTTTGTCATCCGCCTGAAGGCGCCGCGCGAGGGCCAGACGGTGATCGAGGATCAGGTGCAGGGCCGCGTGACCTTTGCCAATGAACAGCTCGACGACATGGTTTGTTTACGGTCTGATGGTACGCCAACCTACATGCTGGCCGTTGTCGTCGATGATCACGACATGGGGGTCACGCATGTGATCCGGGGGGACGACCACCTGAACAACGCCGCGCGCCAGACGCAGATCTACAGCGCCATGGGCTGGCCCGTGCCGGTCTGGGCGCATATTCCGCTTATCCATGGGCCGGACGGCAAGAAACTGTCAAAGCGTCACGGCGCCGTCGGGTTGGAGGAGTATCAGGCCATGGGCTACCCCGCCGCCGCCATGCGCAACTACCTCTGCCGTCTGGGCTGGTCGCATGGGGATGACGAGTTTTTCACCGACGAACAAGCACGGAACTGGTTCGACCTGCCCGCAATCGGCCGATCGCCTTCGCGGCTGGATTTCAAAAAGCTGGAACATCTGTCCGGCCAGCATATCGGCGCCAGTGCAGATGCGGCATTGCTGGCAGAGTTGGAGGCGTATTTGCAGGCCACCGGCCAGTCAGCGCTACCGTCTCAGCGGCGGGAGCTTTTGGCGCGCGGACTCTATTGCCTGAAAGATCGCGCGAAAACCTTCCCTGAACTTATTGAAAAGGCATACTTTATTCTTGCGGATCGGCCATTGGTGCCCGATGAGAAAGCTGCCAAGCAGCTTGACAATGTATCCCGTGGCATACTGAATGAATTGACGCTGCAGCTGCAAAATGTTAACTGGACAAAAGAAAATCTGGAGGCCACTGTCAGCGCGTTGGCAGAGGCACATGGACTGGGCCTAGGCAAGATCGCCGGACCGTTGCGTGCCGCTCTTGCCGCGCGCACAGTAACGCCTTCGGTGTTTGATATGATGTATGTGCTGGGGCAAGAGGAAACCCTTGCCCGACTTCGGGATGCAGCCCTACCCGTGACGTGACCTGGACCGGGGCGCAGGCCTTCGCCCGCATCCGCGCCGCAATGATGGAGACAGACGATGACCGACAATCTGGACGTTGCAAAACTAACCATCGGTGACAAGGAAATTTCCCTACCCGTGCTGTACCCGACGCTTGGGCCGGCGGTCATGGATATCCGCAAGCTTTATGCCACGTCGGACATGTTCACCTACGACCCGGGCTTTACCTCGACGGCGGCCTGCGACAGTTCGATCACCTATATCGATGGCGACAAGGGCGAACTGCTCTATCGCGGCTATCCGATTGAGGAACTGGCCGAAAAATCCAGCCATCTGGAAGTTTGCTATCTGCTTTTGTACGGCGAGTTGCCCAAAACGTCCGAGTTGGTGGATTTCCGCAACCGCGTGACCCATCATACGATGGTGCATGAGCAAATGCACAATTTCTTCCGCGGGTTCCGCCGCGACAGCCATCCGATGGCGACAATGGTTGGTGTCGTCGGGGCCATGTCGGCTTTTTACCACGACAGTCTTGACATCAGCGATCCCTGGCAGCGCGAGGTTGCGGCCGTCCGCATGATCGCCAAACTGCCGACCATCGCGGCGATGGCCTACAAATATTCGGTCGGCCAGCCCTTCGTCTATCCGCAGAACCGGCTCGATTATGCATCGAATTTCCTGCATATGTGCTTTGCGGTCCCATCGGACGAGTATGTCGTCCAGCCGGCGCTAGCCAAGGCAATGGACCGGATCATGATGCTGCATGCCGATCATGAGCAGAACGCCTCTACCTCGACGGTGCGGCTTGCGGGCTCTTCGGGCGCCAATCCCTTTGCCTGTATCGCTGCCGGGATTGCCTGCCTGTGGGGTCCGGCCCATGGTGGGGCCAATCAGGCCTGTCTGGAAATGCTCAAGGAGATTGGGACGGTAGACCGCATTCCCGAATATATCGCCAAGGCCAAGGACAAAAGTTCCGGCTTCCGACTGATGGGTTTTGGTCACCGGGTCTACAAGAATTTCGACCCGAGGGCCAAGGTCTTGAAGGAAAGCGCGGACGAGGTTCTGGATCTTCTGGGCGTACAAAACAACCCGCTATTGCAGGTCGCCAAGGAGTTGGAGCGGATTGCGCTGGAAGACGAATATTTCATCAAAAAGCAGCTTTACCCGAACGTCGACTTCTATTCCGGCATCATTCTGGAGGCGATGGGCTTCCCAACCTCGATGTTCACGCCAATATTCGCGATTTCGCGGACCGTGGGCTGGATTTCGCAGTGGAAGGAAATGATTGCCGATCCGACCCAGAAGATCGGCCGCCCACGCCAGCTTTACGTCGGGCCGACCCAGCGCAGCTATGTCGAACTGTCGCAGCGCTAAAGTATAGGAGCCACCCCGGCGCGACCGGCGCCGGGGGCAAAAGGCGCGCAACTATCAGGCGGCATGTTCGCTTTTGGTGATCGCCTCGGCCTCGCGGCCGAACAATTCCTCGAAATGATCGAATGTGGCTTCGTGCCAGGCGGTGCCTTGCGTTGCTGAACCTAGCGCGCTGACCAGCTCATCCTCTGCCGAGGCGGGCAGGAGCGCCCGAAAGATATCCCAGCCGCGATAGGCCGGGTCGCGGTCAAAGCCCAGAACCTGGCCTTTCAGCGATGAGATTAGCGACACCATTGCCCCGGAAAAGACCGAGGGAATATGCAGTTCGACCTGCAGGACCGGCTGCAGCAACACCGGTGCCGCCTTTGTCAGCGCCTCCTTTACCCCCTGCCGCCCGGCGGTGCGAAAGGCAAAGTCGGAACTGTCAACGGCGTGAAACTTGCCGTCGGTCAGGGTGACAGAGAGATCGATGACAGAAAAACCCAGGGGGCCCTTGGCCAGCGCCTCGCGGGCGCCCTCCTCTACCGCCGGGATGTAGTTGCGCGGCACGGCGCCCCCCTTGACGGTTTCGGAGAACTGAAAGCCCACGCCGCGCGGCAAAGGTTCAATGGTCAGGGCGACATCGGCGAACTGGCCCGCGCCACCTGACTGTTTGCGGTGGCGGTAAAGCTCTGACACGCTGGCGGAAATGGTTTCGCGGTACTGCGGCACTGTCGGTTCTGCCGTTACCTCGACCCCGAAATCCTCGGCCAGCTGCGACAGGGTCTGGCGCAGATGAATCGGCCCTTGCAGGCGCAAGACGGAATGGCCGCTTGTTTTATCCTGGCGCAGCGCCAGTGCGGCATCGGTTTCGCAAAGCCGCGAAAGGG
>JBARVM010000238.1:0-4052 GCA_049646265.1 Paracoccaceae bacterium | reverse complement strand
CCTTATCTGGCGGCTGACCGGCGGCAAATCGCACCTGACCGATGCCACCAATGCTGCCCGCACAATGCTGTTTGATATTACGAGAAACAGTTGGGATCAGGAAATTCTGAAAATTCTGAATATACCGAAATGCATCCTGCCAACTGTAATGGACTGCGCCGCAGATTTCGGTGTGGTCGATCCGGCGCTCTTTGGCCGGGCGATCCCGATCCTTAGTGTGGCAGGCGATCAGCAGTCGGCGACCATCGGTCAGGCCTGCTTTGAACCGGGCATGATGAAGGCAACATATGGCACCGGATGCTTTGCCCTGTTGAATACGGGCGGCACAGTGGTGCGCAGCAAGAATCGTCTGCTTGGCACCATCGCCTACCGGTTGGGCGGACAGACGACCTATGCGCTCGAAGGGTCCATCTTCATTGCTGGGGCAGTGGTGCAGTGGCTGCGCGACGGGCTGAAGATTATCGCCGCAGCGCCAGAGGCAGGCACGCTGGCGCTCAGGGCGGACCCAGCGCAAGATCTTGTCCTTGTGCCCGCTTTCACTGGCCTTGGCGCGCCATACTGGAACCCTGACTGCCGGGGGGCAATCTATGGGCTGACGCGCAATTCCGGCCCGGCCGAAATCGCTCGCGCGGCGCTGCAAAGCGTCGGTCTGCAAACCCGCGACTTGTTGGAGGCGATGTATTCCGACTGGCCACAGGCTGGGGCAGGGCGGTTGCGGGTCGATGGCGGCATGGCCGCTTCCGACTGGACGATGCAATTTCTGGCCGACATTACCGGCGCCCCGGTCGATCGGCCCAAGGTGACCGAAACCACAGCCTTGGGTGCGGCCTGGCTGGCGGGGATGCAGGCTGGCGTTTATCCGGACGCCAAGGGATTTGCAGCCAAATGGGCGCTTGACCAACGGTTTGAGCCGGCCATGGCCGAAGACGCACGCGCGGAAAAATACCGGGCCTGGCGCGCGGCGGTACAGGCGACCCTGTCGCTGACAGCACCTGCGCAAAAATGAAAAATGATATGGCGATCCCAGGAGGACTCGAACCCCCAACCTGCTGATTAGAAGTCAGCTGCTCTATCCAGTTGAGCTATGGGACCGTCAGCCCTGCTTTAGCTGCCCCGGCCCGCATCTGGCAAGAGATCGTCGGCGAAAATCATCACAGATCGGTAGTCATGAACAGGCTATTGGGGTCATCGACATAGCCCTCGAAGGGGCCGCATTCGACAAATCCGGCCCGCTCATAAAGCTTGCGCGCAGCGACGAAGCTTGGTTGGACGCCGGTTTCCAGACTGAGTTTCCGGCACCCTTCTGCCCGCGCCGCCTCTACCAGATGGGTCAGCATCTTGCGGGACAGGCCGCGCCCGCGCATCTCGGCCAGAACATGCATGGACTTGATTTCAGCATGAGTTGCCGAAAGCCGCTTGATCGCCCCCATCCCCACCGGCCTGCCGCCCTCGCGCATCACGAAAAAGGCGATGTTCGGGGCGTCAAGCGCGCTGGCATCCATCATGTGGATACTTTCGGGTGGCGTGTCGGCATGCATCGCCTCGGTATGGCGCTGAAAAAGCAGCGCCAGATCGGGGCCAAGCGGGCTTTCGCGGGTGATTGCCGTCACTGACCACCCATCATCATTGACATATCGACGCCGTTGATCAGCACCTTGCCGTCGCTCGTGGCTTCCAGATCCCAGATCAATTCGCCATTGGCGCCTGGGCGGCCCATGCCGCTGATCAGCCCGACGCCCATCATTGCCTGACCAGCAATCTCTGGCGGTGCACTTTGGAGCGCGGCCTGTATCGCTTCCATCCCGGTCAGGCTGATGCTGGCCTTGCCTGTCGGCATGGTCTCGGGGCCAGTGGTCAACACGCCCTCATAGGTCAGCTGGTAGGCGGGTGCGTCGGTAGCACCAGGGGCGATGGTGATGTCAGCCACGCCTTCCGGTAACAAAAGCGCTAGCAATTCCGGGCCTTTTTCGTCCGGAATCGGCGGGTTGGCGGCGAGGTCGAGCACCTCCAACGCCAGTTTCACCGGGGTGGCCAGATCGAAACGGGACAGTTTGAAATCGATGGTCAGGCCATGCGGCACCAGATCTTTGGCCCATTCAGGTACCAAACCCTCTGGCAGGGTTAGGCCAGACACGTTGAAGGCTTCGCGAACCATACCATCGCTGACAATACCATTCGCTTCGAACTCGACGCCGAGGGCTGCAGCACTGGCCGGCCCCATCGGGGTAGCCGCGGTGACATTGGCAAGCTGCCCATTCATGGTCATATGTTCGAACAGCGGCAGGCCGGCAGAAAGGATCTCCTTGAACGCTGCCTGCTGGCCGACAACCGCCTCCTGCGACGGGTTGGCGACAAAGAACGCGACCAGTTCCAACACCTTATCGGTGCGATAGTCGGTAATATTGGCGTCAAGCGCATAGGTTTCCGCAGCAAGACTTATGTCCATCGGCAAGTCAGGGCTTAGCACGGTGAATGACTCGGTCAGGCCGGTCATAAGCGCGTTCATGGTCACATTGGCACCGGCATTGCCGGCCGTGGCCGACGATTCCCAATGTGCCTGATCAATATGGTAAGACACATTCGCCGTGCCCATTGCCGGATCGACGATATTCTCGACAACCGCAAAGTCGGTCGTGTCGGCCGAACTGGTGGCAAAGGCCTTCAATGCCGTGTCAAACGTGCCTTGGCCCTTGGCATTGCCGATGCTCATGGAGATATCCATCGCGTTCGGGATGCTGAGGTTAAGTGAAACAGCCTGATCGTAGCTGACGCCCCAGGTGCCATCGCCATTGTCGACCAGCTGCAGATCCAACGGCGAGAGTACAAAGCTTGCACCAGCCTCTGCCGGTATCTTGCTTGCCAGCGCACCAAGGTCGAGCTTGACCGCATAGCTTTCGCCCGTCGGCTGAACCGTTACCACCCCGGCGGTCGTGCCAAGATAGCTTTGAAAGACGGCCGTCAGATCGTCAGCGCCTTGTTGCGTCGCGGGCGCTGCAAAGGCGGCGCTGGCCAGAAGGGTAGCGCCAAGCGACAGCGGAAAAAGGGAATGTTTCATTGAATATCCTTACAGAACTGACAAGTATTCCGGCGCCAAGCCGAGTTGAATTAATGGGTCCAGACTTCCTTGCGGTCGGTGGCAAAATTTTCGCCATAGCCGCGCGGCCGGATCGTTGGTTTGCGGGGGTGCGGCTCGGTTACCAAATAGTCGATACCCTTGGCCTTGGCATAGGCTTCCGCCTCGTCGCGGCTGTCAAAGCGCAGGCGCACCTGTGCCTGCGTGTCGCCCGAACCGGTCCAGCCCATCAGGGGATCGATCTCGCGCGGCGCGTCCGCGGCAAACTCCAATATCCAGTGATGGGTCTTGGCGGTGCCGGATTGCATGGCATTCCGGGCTGGCTGGTAGATACGCGCGCGCATTCTGGGGCTCCTCAAAGTAACGGAACCCTTATCGAAAATCACAGCCGCTAACGCAAGAGGCGAGTTTGTTTGTATTGTAACCATGGTTGATCTTTGGGGGATGCACGGCGCGACTGCTGGTTGGCCGAGTGGGGGACGCGAATTCCGGTTTGGGGGCGGAACACCAGCCAGCAGTCTTCGCTGCGTGCAAGGAAAGACTAGGGCGGAAAATCCTGTGTTTCAACTTAAAAGTGTATTTTCGACGAACAATCTTGCGTGCCCCTGGTGGCTGGGGCGTCATGGGGCCAAAGGTGCTTGAACCGGAACAAAAACAGATCAAATCTAGAGGGCCCGGAGGAATCACCCATGCCGCACAACAATACCAACGCCCTCAGTGACCGGCCGGAGGTTCTGACCCGCCCGAAATTGGAAGGCGGCCGACGGTTTGTCATGAAGACGGACTTTTCCGCCGCTGGCGACCAACCGACGGCCATCGCTGAACTCAGCGCGGGTGTGCAGGCGGGTGAGCGTGATCAGGTTCTGCTGGGCGCTACCGGCACCGGTAAGACCTTCACCATGGCCAAGGTGATCGAGGAAACCCAGCGCCCCGCCATCATCCTTGCCCCCAACAAGACGCTGGCGGCACAGCTTTATGG